>NZ_JAUBPR010000028.1:0-61255 GCF_036700845.1 Microcoleus sp. S13_C5 | reverse complement strand
AATTTTGACAACTTTATTCTTAGGAGCTTCTTACATTGGCATTTTGCTAGTTAGTTTTACATACCAGGTTCGGTAGAGCCAGGAAGATGAGAGAATTCGCAGTTCAATTGAGGGAAAGTTCGGTCAAGGCAAGCGACGATTCAGCCTCTCTTTGGTGATGACAAAACTAGAAAATACCTCTCGAACTTCCATCGCAATTTATTTTTTAGTCATGAATTTGGCTGCTGGATTGAGACAGCTTCTCAGTCTTTTTTTGTGCTTATTTTCTCTGAGAACAACTCAAATGAGCCGTTTCATAACTTCAGGTTATGTCCGAGCTAGCCTTCGACAACTCAAGCTCAACGATCGTCGGGGGATTGAATCTGCGCTCGATCTATATTGAGGTTTCTCCGACTTATTCAGCAAGCCCTACTTATTAACTGATTCGAGACACAATCTTGGAGATAAACTGTGCCTGGAACCATAGCTAAATCCACAGAAGGTATGTTGCTTGCCTCCTTACTCATCTTTTGCTGTTTTTATTACATAAAAAAGCAGACGAAAGTAATAGTGCGGTTGGTCATGAGTTATTTCAACTGAAGTTCGGAAAATACTCGGGTATCAACCCCAGCCATCAGCAAGGGCGAGATCAAGTGATGAGATATGCACTTGGAGCTACTGGGCTACCTAGCACACAGTTCTTTATTAATACATCACTACTAGCTTTTTTAGCAGTGGGCGGGGAGAGAATCGAACTCTCATACCTTTCGGTGTCAGATTTTGAGTCTGATGCGTCTACCAATTTCGCCACCCGCCCTTTTGGGTTTCACCATCATAACACACTGATCGATTTCCTGCAAGCAAAGATTCATAATCTTTTGAACTTGCCCAGCGATCAATCTCTCTGGCGCGCAATACTGGTACAGGATGGGACAACTGAGCCGTCTGAGCTTGTTTGAGAATTTCTCCCAGTTGAGTGGTGCTGAGGTCGTCATAGGCCCGCGCCTGCGCCAAAAACGCATCGACATTCAGTTTGGGAGCTAAAGTCGGCGAACCTCCGGCCAGTTTCATCAACAGCGATGCTACCACTTTTGGGTCTTGGGTGGCGAGCAACGCGGCGCGATCGCACGTAAATTCCGCACACCGCAACCATTCCAACATTTGCGCCTGCAAACCCTGCGCGAGCACGGTTCCCACAGGCGAAATTTGGCCGGCGGCCAAGACAATTAAATTAGCCAGAGTCAGGTAAACTCCGTGCTCGCACTTCAAATGCCCCAACTCGTGAGCAATTACGGCCTTAACTTCCTCATCTGTGAGCAAATCAATCAGAGAAGTGTGCATCACCACAAAAGGCTGTTTTCCCCGCATCGCAAAGGTGTAAGCATTTGGCATCGGATGCTGGCGGACATAAAGCTGCGGCGCTTCCAAATCCAGAGTTTTGCAGGCATCCAACAGTAATTGATGCAGGTGGGGCAATTGATTCTCGCCGACTTGGACGCTGGAAGCCAGATTTTCCAGCATGAAAAACTGTTCGCCAAGTTGTCCCAGCAACTGCCGCACGATCAAATCCAGGCCGGGCAGTTGTTTAAGAGCACTGGTGGCTTCCAAGTCTAGCGGGTGGCGAAACTGGTCTGCTTTCAAACCGATGAGCGGTATGTTCGACATTGTAGTGATTATTCATTAGTCAACAGTTAACCGTCAACGGTCAACCGTCAACAGTTAACCGTCAACCGTCAACAGTCAACGGTAAACTGACTAATTAACAGTTTAAACCCGATCGCACTGGATTGACAGGAGCCTCAGCAGTCGCCGGGTCTGTACCCTCTTTAACCCGTCGCAACTTAGCTCCCAATTTTTGCAGTTTCACCTCTAACTGCTCGTAGCCGCGGTCTAAGTGCTGCAAGCTGCTGATGGTGGTGACACCATCGGCTGCAAGTCCCGCTAACACTAACGCCGCCGAAGCCCGCAAATCTGTTGCCACTACCGGCGCACCCGACAGCCGCGACACTCCGCGCACAATCGCTACATTGCCTTTAAGGCGAATGTCGGCGCCCATGCGGTTGAGCTCTGCTACGTGGCGCAAGCGATTTTCAAACACGGTTTCTTTGATCAAGCTGTCGCCTTCGCTCAGCGTCAGCAAAGCCATAAACTGAGCTTGCATATCTGTGGGGAAACCAGGGTAAGGTAGAGTTTCGATGTCTGTGGCCGAGTGAGTTTGGCCGGGAACTATCCGCAAAATGTCGGGGGATTCTGCAATAATTTTCGCCCCAATTGTCTTCAATTTGGCAATGACTGCGGTCAGGTGCTCAGGAATTACTGGCGACAAACTGATTTCGGAGTGAGTGATGGCTCCTGCTACTAAAAATGTTCCGGCTTCGATGCGATCGGGAATAATTGAATAGTCTACTGCGTGCAGCTTGGGAACTCCCGAAATGACGATCGTATTCGTGCCGGCGCCTTGAATTTTTGCTCCCATAGCGCGGCAGAAATTCGCCAAATCTGCGACTTCCGGCTCTTGAGCCGCATTTTCAATCACGGTTTCTCCTTCAGCCAGAGTCGCCGCCATCATCAAAGTTTCAGTTGCGCCAACGCTGGGGTAGTCCAAATAAATTTTGGCTCCTTTCAGGCGGCGGTTGGGCCCTTTGACGTAAGCGTGAACCGTGCCGTGGTCGATGTGGACTTCGGCGCCGAGGGCTTGCAGACCGCGAACGTGGAGTTCAACGGGTCGGGCGCCGATGGCGCACCCACCGGGCAAGGGCACTTTGGCAAATCCCAAACGGGCTAGCAGTGGCCCGATGATGAAGAAGCTCGCCCGCAGTTGGCTGACTAATTCGTAGGGGGCTTGAGCGTCTATGAGGTTGCTGGCGTTGATGTCTAAAACGTCGCCGTGCTGCTGTAATTTGACTCCTACAGCCGAGAGAATTTGCCCCATGCGGGCGACATCGACTAGACCGGGAACGTTGCGGAGACGGCAATCCTCTGGGCATAGCAGGGCTCCTGCCATGACGACTAAAGCCGAGTTTTTGGCGCCGCTGATTTTAATGTGTCCTTTAAGGGGCTCGCCACCCCAAATTTGCAATACTTGTTGGTCGCTTTCAGGTGAAGCTGGCAGGTTAGATGAGTTCTGAGCTGGTGTAATGGGTTTGCCCTCCATAATTCGCTTCGTTACTTTATACATTATTAATTTTGGTTCGATTTTACCGGAAAGTTTTTATATGTCTAGGGGTAACATTAGGAATTACGGGAATTATATTTGCTGGCATTCAATCGAGGCAAGGCTTTCAGGTTTTATCGCACAAATAATGTCGATCGAGTCTCATGAAGTTATCTGTATCAAAATTTACGTTCATTTGTAGCGCTCGCTCGCTTCACAGATGTTGTACCTTTGTCAACGAACTTTTTAAGTAAAAGCCGGCTGGGTTGTTGACAAAGGTGTAAGATATCGGTTCGATCGACAATGCCAGAAAGTTAACACATTGTCGATCGCCCCATTGCCTGTGCTACCCTGTGACAACAACCTAGAGCCAAAGCTACTCCTAGCATATGGTTCACATTAAACGGATCGAACTGACGAACTTTAAATCTTTTGGCGGCACGACGGCCATTCCCGTGCTGCCCGGTTTTACTGTGGTTTCCGGGCCCAACGGTTCTGGGAAGTCCAACATCCTCGACGCTTTGCTGTTTTGTCTCGGACTTTCGAGTTCTAAGGGAATGCGGGCTGAACGTTTGCCGGATTTGGTGAACAGCGCCCAAAACAAACGCGGTACGATCGAAGCTAGCGTGACTGCGACTTTTGCCCTGGAAGATGTGGGGGAGGAATGGTTCGCCCGGGATGAAGATGAGGAGGAAAATGCAGCAGATGAGTTATCTGTTGAAGCAGAGGAAGTCGAAGGGATAGAAATTGCCAAAACTCAAGACAACAACGGCCAATCATCTCCTGTCAATCGAAAATCCAAAATCCAAAATCCAAAATCCGAAGAGTTATCTGTGGAAGACGTAGAAGAGATTGAAATCGCAGCAACTCAAGACAACAACGGACAACTACTCGCTACCAATCGAAAATCCAAAATCGAAAATCCAAAATCGGATGAGTGGAGTGTGACGCGGAAACTTCGGGTAACTCGCCAAGGTACTTACACTTCAACTTATTACATTAACGGCCAACCTTGCACGCTGACTCAACTTCACGAACAACTCAACCGCTTGCGAATTTATCCCGAAGGCTATAACGTCGTGCTCCAAGGAGACGTTACTAGCATTATTTCGATGAATTCTAAGGAACGCAGAGAAATCATTGACGAATTAGCTGGTGTGGCTCAGTTCGATCGCAAAATCTCTTTAGCTAGGCAGAAGTTGGATGAAGTTAAGGAGGTGGAAGAACGCAGCCGCATTGTAGAAAAAGAGCTGATTTCTCAGCGCGATAGGCTGGCTTCCGATCGCACAAAAGCGGAAAAATATCAAAAATTGCGGGCGGAATTTCAAGAAAAGTCGCAGTGGGAAATTGTGCTGAAATTCCGTCAATTACAGCAGCAAGAATGGAAACTGCGAGAACAAATCGAAACGGGCGATCGCACTTCGGCATCTCTCACCGAACAACTGCAAGCAATTAGTACCCAAATTCAAGAAGCAACCGCCGAACTTGATGCGCTGAATGCCCGCGTTAAAGCTTTGGGAGAGTCCGAATTGTTGGCTTTGCAAGCGACGATTGCGACTCAGGAAGCGGAACGGCGGCAACTGCAAAACCGCAAACAGGATTTGGAAAAAACTGCTGGGCAAATGGCGGCTAACATAGCACAAACAGAGGAAGAAGTTCGGCAATTCCGGCAAAGTTTGGAGCAAATTGAGATTGAAATATCTTATGTTAAGTCTCAAATAGGAAGTTTGCAGGAACAGCGGGACGCAGCCCAGCAAAGTTTAGATGAAAGTCGGGAAGTTGCAAATGCGATCGCCTCCACGGCCGAAGTTTGGGTACAGCAGCAAACGGAACTGCACCGCCAAATCGAAACAATTCAACAAACTTTGGAACCGCAGCGTACAGAACAAGCTACCATTGGCGAAAGAGCCGATCGCCTGCAAAGTCAAATTCAAGAACAAAACCAATCGCTGCAAGTATTGGAACAGGAAATTGCAGCGAAAAAAGAGCAGCAATCTCGCCTTTTGGAAACAAAAGGCGTTGCATCTTTGCAAGTAGAATCGCTGACTCAGATTTTAGTCGAAGCCGAACAAGAATTGCAACTGCAACAGGAAACTCAAACTCGTTTGTTGGAAGAACAGCGGGAAAGACAGCGCAAATTAGACAAGCTAGAAGTGCAGTTTCAAGCACTGCAAGAAGCGACGGGAACGTTTACTGCAAAAATTGTCGCGCAAAGCGGAATTGGCGGAGTTTGCGGCTTGGTGGCTCAACTGGGCAGGGTGGAACCGCGCTATCAGTTGGCGCTGGAAATTGCTGCAGGCGGGCGCATGGGAAATATGGTGGTGGAAGATGACAGCGTGGCTGCTGCTGCGATCGAATTGTTGAAACAAAAACGGGCGGGAAGGATGACGTTTTTGCCTTTGAATAAGATTAGGGGCGGCAGGTATTCGGTGAATGAAAATTTGCGGCGCGCGGCTGGGTTTGTTGATGCGGCTGTAAATTTGATTGATTGCGATTCCCGGTATCAGGAAATTTTTGCTTACGTTTTTGGCAGTACGGTTGTGTTTAGCAACCTCAGCGACGCGCGCCGGTATTTGGGACAGTACCGGATTGTCACTTTGGACGGGGAAATTTTGGAAACTAGCGGGGCGATGACTGGGGGAAGTTCTACTAATAGATCTACCTTGCATTTTGGCACGGTTGAGGCGAGTGAGGCTGCTAGTGAAGCGCGGACGATCGCATCTCTGCAAGAAAGGTTGGAGGAAATTGAGCGGATTTTGGAACGGTGCAAAATTGCGATCGACCGCGCGTCTGTTGCAGTCAAAACTCGCAGCCAAGAATTGATGGAAGCGAAACAGAATTTGCGCGAAAATCAGTTGAGATTGGAACAGTTGGATTCAGAAATTAAGAATTTGCAAGGGCAACAGGAACAAGTGCGATCGCAAATTGCGAAAAACACACAGGAATTAACTAATTCGCGATCGAGATTGCAGTTGCTGGAACGAGAATTGCCCGCACAGGAAACTCAATTGCAGCAGTACCGGCAAACTTTGGCGCAGTTGGAAGAGTCGAACAGTCACAGCGAATGGCAGCAAATGCAATCGAGTTTGCGCGCTCTGGAAGCGCAACTGCAAGAGCGAGAATTGGCTCTGAGAAACGTCCAGCAGCGCCTTGTAGACTTGGAAAATCAATTCGGACGTTTGGAAGAGAAAATTAAGGAAGGTAGCGAGAAATTGCAGGAATGGCAAGTGCAGCAAAACGCGGGGGCGGATGCACTCGATCGCATTGTTTCGCAGCAGTTAGAACTCGATGGACAAATTGCCGCAGCTAAGGCGGCTTTGGGGGAAATTGAGGAAAAATTGGGCGTGCAGAAGGGAGATCGCGATCGGGCGGAATCTCAATTGCGAGAACAGCATTTAGCCAAACAACAGTTACAATGGCAGTTGCAAAAACTCCACGAAACTCAGCAAGAACGCCGGGAACAATTAGCCGCAATCCGCACTCTATTGGAAACGCAGCGGGCGGAAATGCCCGACCCCGTGCCGTCGATTCCTGAAAATGTCGAAAAAGCCAATTTGACGGAATTGCAACAGGAAGTAAAGGCGATCGCCAAACGCATTCAAGCTTTAGAACCTGTCAATATGCTAGCCTTGGAAGAGTACAACCGCACTCAAGAACGCCTTCAAGAATTAAGTCAAAAATTGACGACATTGGAAGGAGAACGCACTGAACTGCTGTTGAGAATCGAAAATTTTACCACACTCAGGCGGCGCGCTTTTAAAGAAGCTTTCGACGCGGTTAACGAGAACTTTCAGACTATCTTTGCGGAACTTTCCGAAGGCGATGGCTATCTCCAGCTAGATGACCAGGAAGACCCCTTCAGCAGTGGCTTGAATTTGGTGGCACACCCGAAGGGCAAACCCGTACAGCGGCTGGCTTCCATGTCTGGAGGCGAAAAGTCGCTGACGGCGCTGAGTTTTATTTTTGCGCTGCAACGCTACCGCCCGTCTACGTTTTACGCTTTTGATGAAGTGGATATGTTTCTCGATGGGGCAAATGTGGAGCGATTGGCTAGAATGATAAAACGACAGTCTGAACAAGCCCAGTTTATTGTTGTAAGTTTGCGGCGACCTATGATTCAATCGGCTGAGCGTACAATTGGCGTTACTCAAGCGCGGGGAGCTTATACTCAAGTCATAGGACTGAAGTTGTAGTCCTGGAGTCTCTGTTAATGATCGTGTTGAGTGATATATGTACTTAATAAATCAGGATTAAAGTTACAATGACATCCGAACAAATTTGCCAACGCTCCGACATTCTCGGCACTCAGGTCATCACCCGCGACAGAGGTAAACGCTTGGGGGTGGTTAGTCAATTGTGGGTGGACATTGATCGGCGGGAAGTTGTGGCGATCGGTCTGCGAGATAATATATTCGCGGTCGCTGGAATGCCGAGGTTTATGTTCCTCAGCAATGTCAGCGAAATCGGCGACGTGCTGTTGGTGGAAGATGAGAGCGCGATCGAAGATGATGTTGATGTTGAAGTCTACAGCATTTTGATTAACAGCGAAGTTATTACCGAAACCGGCGAACTTTTAGGTAGGGTGCGGGGCTTTAGGTTCGATCCCGAAGACGGTAAGTTAGTTTCTATAATTATCGCTTCCCTGGGAATCCCCCAAATCCCCGACCAAGTTCTCAGCACTTACGAGTTGGGGATTGAGGAAATTGTCAGCAGCGGCCCGAATCGCTTGATTGTGTTTGAAGGTTCCGAGGAAAGGCTCAGGCAGCTTAGTGTGGGTTTGCTGGAGCGCGTTGGTTTGGGCCAAGCACCTTGGGAACGGGAAGAGGAGGAGGCAGGTTATTATCCGAAACCCGTGGCTACGGGAAATCAATTGGGCCCGGGCGTGCGGATACCTGCACCGGAAATGCGGAGCCGCGTAGCTGCGCCTGCGGTGGAGGAAGTTCCTTGGGATGAGGATTTAGAGTGGAATCGGCCGCCGGTGCGCCAGCCGATGCGCGCGGTGCAGGCACAGCAGCAGCCAATCGAGGATTACGAGGATT
The DNA here is from genome assembly GCF_036700845.1 of Microcoleus sp. S13_C5. NCBI lineage: Bacteria > Bacillati > Cyanobacteriota > Cyanophyceae > Oscillatoriales > Microcoleaceae > Microcoleus > Microcoleus sp. S13_C5. The sequence continues at coordinate 53,083 of NZ_JAUBPR010000028.1, read as the reverse complement.
ACGAAGAGGATAATTGGGGCGGCGAGGAGGACGATTACGAGGATGAGGAGTACGAGGAGAAACCGCAATACACTCGCCCTGAGAGTTCTCGCCCGAAACAGCCGGTGGTGCAGTACGACTACGACGATGATGTGGAGGCTGATGCTTGGGCTGACGATGAGGCGCCGAAGCCTTACCAGGCTCCTCGGGTGAATATCCCTGAGAAAACTAAGACTCCTGAGTATGAGGAGGAGCCTGGTTATTAGGAATTAATCCACCGGTTGGGCGGGTTTACGAGATTGTTTGTTTTAGACATAGATAATTGGTGAAATCCGCCCCTACAATTGCCTGTAGGGGCGGGTTTTACAAACAATATTTGAGGTTCACAAACAATTTAGATAAACCCGCCCCCACACAGCCGATAATTTAGATTAACCTGATGTTCGAGATCATCCAAAAAAATTTAGATTCCCATCAAAAAAATGTAGATTCCCATTATTCGTTGGGCGGGGGCGGGTTTATTATATTGTTGGTCTTACGCCGATCTGGTTGGTGAAACCCGCCCTACGATAAATTATGAAAAAAAAATTTATTAAAACCTCTATTTTCAGATTAATAACATATCTAATTTTTCCAATTTTTTTATCCACAACCACGGCTGAAATCGTCTTGCGAGTTGCGGGATACAAACCCTGGCAAATAGAAAATGTTGATGTTGCGGTCGAACCAAAAGGTAACTTTTTTACCAAAGACTCGGAACTTGGCTACAAGCATTTGCCGGGTAAATTCAAGGTGACACTTAACGGCAATTACTCATTTAATGCGACTCACCTCAATAATAGTCTCCGAATAACACATCCCCTCAATACTTACAATTTATTATCCTCAAAAAAGCCAGAAATTTGGATATTTGGCTGTTCTTTTACCTACGGTTGGTCATTGAATGACAGCGAAACTTATGCTTGGTTGCTGCAAGAGAAATTACCAAAATATGAAATAGTGAATTTTGGTGTTAACGGCTACGGCACGCTGCACTCGTTTATTCAATTTAAAGAAGCACTAAAACAAGGAAATAAACCCAAAATTGCGGTGATTGCTTATGCGGGATTCCATGAGCGCCGCAATACTTTGTTAAGGGCGAGAAGAAAGCAAATGGCTGCTTGGAATAAACTGGGTATTTTATTCCAGCCCGATGCTAGGCTGAATGGAAAAAATAATTTTACCTACAGCATGGCAAAACTTGAATATCACGAGTTCCCGCTGATGCGGGTTTCTGCATTAAGCCACTTTTTGGAGGTTAATTACAATCAATTTGAAGAGGGATTGTACAAAAGTCACGAGGTTTCTAAGGCAATTATTCAAGAGTTTAACCGTGTGGCGAAGGCTAATGGTGTTAAGTTAGTGGTGGCCGGAATTAATACCGGTTCTGCTAAAATGTTGGAGGAGTTAAGTCAGGAGGGAATTGCTACAGCGGATATTTCGGTTGATTTGAAAATACCTGCCAATAATAATTTACCTCATGACATTCATCCAAGTGCGATCGCCAATCGGCAATATGCAGAAAAGTTGGAAGGTTTTTTGCAACGTACTGTTTTAAAGTAAGTTAACGAAGCGCGAAGGCGCAAAGGCGCGAAGGCAGAGATAAAAAGGAAGTTTAGGAGTTACTTAGGGTTGCTAGACGGATGGGATTATTTGATGTTGTTTCTTTTAAATCGCCTCGTAAATTTATAATTGATGGGTTTTTCCTGTTTTTACTTGTTCTCGTAACAGTTGCAGTAACATCAATCTATGTATCCAGCGAACATACTTTTTATTGGTGGGATTACGCTGGATACAATACCGCTACAGTCAACACAGCCAATTTATTTCGAGACTCGCCAGATAAAGCATGGCGCGGAGTTATAGAATCGCTATCTAAGGAAAAAAACCTATTAATCTCTTTGCCATTAGTGCCGTTTATTCTTTTATTTGGCGAGTCTCGGCTGAGTTACATTCTCAGCGTATCCCTGATTTATGTGATGCCGTTTCGCTTGTTGCTGGGGGCAATTTCTGCAAAGCTAATCCCAGTTTATCCCCGCCGAGTGTTTTGGTCAACTGTGCTGCTGAGTTTATTAATTCCGATGAGTTGGATACCGACTCTGCGGGGATATCTGGATACTGGCGGCTGTGTATTTGTAGCCTTGGCAATTTGGGTTTATTTGCAGGATGTTAAGCTGAAATCGTGGTGGAAAATCCTGTTGATTGGATTTTTGCTGGCGGCGGCGATTCTGTTGCGACGCCATTTTGCTTATAGTGCGATCGCATTTTTTGGTGCAGCGACTTTACAGGTTTTCATCGAGTTTGTTGTACTAATATACCGTAGGGAAACGGCGTTGTCGTCTTCAAAAGACAAGGAGGTGGCAGTGCCGTTTCCCTACAAATGCTTGTTTGAATCCGGCATCAAATTGAGTTTGATAGCTGCAACTAGCTTGACTATTTTAATGTTGGTAGCGGGAGATTTTACTCGCAGTGCTCTGACGGTTGACTACCGCAATTTGTATGTCGCTTGGAGTTTGCCTGTAAATGATATTTTAACTCGTTATGCGGATTTTTACGGTTTGGGAACTTGGCTGCTGGTACTGATTGGTTTTTCTGCGGGAATTCTCGCCCGAACCCTGGTTCCGGGGGCGGCTATTTTTGTTTCCTTGTTTGGGGTTTTCTCGCTGATTGAATGGCTGTTAGTCTTGCGTTACGGCTACTTGCACTATACAATTCATCTTACACCGATCGCACTTTTGGGATTATCCACATTTTTCTGGACAACTTGGCTTACTCTCAAGGGAAAAGTTCGATATTTGATGCTGGGCGTGGCGGGTTTGTACCTGGTTTTGAATGCCGCAGTCGGGTTAATTCCTCTCAAAATTGATTTGTCAAGACTGTTTGTAGGTAATTTTCCGCCGTTAGTGCGATCGGACTACGACGAAGTTGTAAAATTAGTAGAGTTTCTGCGAAAATTAGCACCGAATGAAGAACCAATTTATATTGCCGGTGCTTCTAACAATTTCAATGCTAACATACTCCGACAAGCCAACAGAAAATTAAATCCGCCGGAGGGTTGGTGGAAATTAAATACAATCGGGAGGCCGCAAATTGACTCGCGCGATACTTACCCGCTACCGGAGTTGTTGCAGTCACAATATGCGGTGGTTGCTGTACCTTTTCAGCAGGTGTTACCGACTGACGAACAAGTTTTGCGATCACACGAACAAGATGTTGTTAAAGTTGTGTACGATGCCTTTACTCAAAACTGGGAAATTGCCCGCGATTTCCAATTGCTACCGGAACAGTTTAAGCTAGAAAACGGCGTGACTGTCAGCGTTTACCGGAGGATGCGGCCGACTGATACAGCAACGGCAGTTAGGACTCTGGATGCGATGCAGCGGCAAATAGTCGATCGACCAGGCACGCAGTTAGATTGGATTAGTTTGCATCAATCAATCTACACAAGTGCCAATTATTCAGTCAGTCAAGAATCCGACAACCTATATAAGATTGTAACTCATCCAATTAAAAACAGCAAGAAACTCGATACATCTTTCCTGTATTTAGGTTCCATTTCAGACAAAGCGAAAGTTACAGGCAAACTCAATTTACCTAACAAACAATGTCCGGGAATTGCCCTGCGCTTGACTTTGTGGGACAAGCAAGGTAAATTAGTAGACTCAGCAGAGATGGCTTATAGTCAAAAAAGTGCGATCGGCTTAAATCTATTAGTTGAGGGCAAAAATCCCATGTATCTGCTGCTTGAGGTATTGAGTAGCAGCAAACAGGATTTAACAAAGCAATGCCAACTGGAGATTAACAATTTGGCTGTCCGTCGGTAAGTGGAACCATCAATGCAGAAACATCAAAAATCCAACTGGTATTTTAATCTATCTCTCTATACTTTTGTCATCATCGGCTCCCTGATGGCCACTGGCTATATTTTCCCGATTGGAGGCAACTTTCCCGAAGTGCCACCAATTCAATTTATGCTAAATCCTGAACTGTATAAAAATGATTATTATGTTCAGGAAATGGTTAAATTTAATCCAAGATATTACTATTATTATATCATCTATTTGCTCGCTAACTTAGGAACCAGCATTCCCCTAGCGCACTTTATCTATCAATTCCTATCCTTCGGTTCATTTATCCTAGCTTGCTACGCAATTATCAATATCTATACTAATTCCAAACTGCCTGCCGCAGCGATGGCTTTTTTATGTATAGCCGCTTCATTTACAGATGTTGGTAACACCCTAATATTTTCCACCAAATCAGTACCCAGTACCTTCGCTATGGCCTTCGCAGTCTGGGGAATTTACTTTAGTTTGCGCCAAAAATGGCTGATCGGATATTTCTGTTTTGGACTGGGTTGTTTGCTGCAATTTTTAGTTGGTTTGTTGCCCGGATTGATGATGCTTCCCGTTTTATTTATTGAATCTGTAAGACAGCGGAAGTTCAAAACATTAATTTTGGCGATCGCACTTTTAGCAGCAATGGCAAGTATCGTTTACGTACCGATGTTATTAACAGGTACTACCAGCACTCACACTATCGATAATGCCCAGTTTGTCTACATTCACGCTAAAGTCCGCAACCCCCACCACATCCTCCCGTCAAATTGGGGTTTGGGGAATTGGTTCAACTTTATATGTTTCATAATTGGTGGCTTGCTGTGCATCAAAAAATCCGATTTATTGCCACAAGAAGACAAGATTATTTTTTATACAATTGTTAGTACATCGATTTTGGCTCTGTTTCTGAATTACATATTTGTAGAAGTTTATCCTTTGGCTTTTATGGCCAAACTACAGTTAGCTAGGACTGTACCTTTTGCTCAATTAATTATATTTATTGCTGTTGCTTTGATGGTCGATAGACTTTACAGAAACCAACAAATAGCTATTAGCTTGTTTCTGTTAGCTATTCTAACATTGCCTTTTAGAGGTATCATTTTCCTAGGATTATCAGTTTGGTCAACAAAAAAATACGCATTTCCCAAACACTATAATATATTGTGGTGGATTTTAGCAGTAGGAACGGTAATTTTTAGCGTGATATATCCGCTGACTGATTCATGGGAAATAATGGGCGATCGAATAATTAGCATCCCAATTTTTTTCTCAATCCTCGCCTTCCCCTTCATTTTAGAAGAAACATCCGTTGCTACATCTATAAAACAGACTCTAACTCACACATTAGCCTTAATAACTACCGCCACCTTAGTTTTGGGAGTAGCAGGAATTCTGCCCAAACCTATATTAAATGTATTTCAAACAAGAGTTAATATCAATGCCGTTCCCAGGGACGACTTAAGCAAATTAGCTGTGCGCTTTTCGCAAATTAGCAGCCGCGATTCACTCGTATTAGTTCCACCTTCAGTTACCAACTTCCAGTTTTTCTCCGAAAGAGCGATTGTCGTCAACTTCAAGAACTTTCCCTTTACCGAAAAAGGCATCAAAGAATGGCAAGCTCGCATGGAAACCGTTTTAGGAGTTCCCTTAAACCCGCAAATGATTTGGGGAGGAAATGACTTTTTTATCCATCGCAGCAGTGCAGATTTAGTCAAGGTAGCCAGAAACTATCATGCCAATTATATCCTGACTCGTACTGACTGGCATCCCAATATTCAAGGGGAAATCGCCGACAAACAAGGCAAATGGATACTTTATAAAATTAGGTAATAGGTATTTAGTAAAACTTGTTAAATCTCAATTAGACTTTTATCTTAGTCTGCAGAGACAGACTTTTCTTGTCTATAAGCAACTTGAAGATCCGACTTATCTGCGTTAATCAGCCTTAATCTGCGGTTAAATATCAAAACCAGAATCATCAATAATTTCGCTAATTTGCTTGTCCACATAATCCGCATCCACATTCCGCGCCATCAACTCAGCTAAAATCCCCAAAGAAATCAACTGCACCGACAGAATAGTACACAAAATCCCAAAAAACAACAAAGGTCGATTGCCGATCGGCCCAAAATTCATCCCCGCCAAATTCAGAAACCAAATAACTATTAAATAACTCAGCGAAACAGTGCCAACCAAGCCAAAACACAATCCCAAACCCCCAAACAAATGACCCGGTTTGTGTAAATACTGCGTCGTGGCTAACACCGTCAACAAATCAATAAATCCCCGCGCATAACGTTCCCAGCCGTAATTCGATTTTCCGTGCTTGCGCGGATGATGTTCCACAACTACTTCGCCAATTTTAAACCCTAAATTGTTTGCTAAAGCCGGAATGTAGCGGTGCAATTCCCCGTACAATTTAATCGACTGCAAAACTTCCCTGCGATAAGCTTTAAAACCACAATTCATATCGTGCATTTGCACCCCAGTTAGCAAACACGCCACGGCATTAAACAGCTTGGAAGGTAAAGTTTTAGAAAGCGGGTCGTTCCGCTGTTTTCGCCAACCGGAAACTAAATCAAATCCTGATTCTAAATGATGTAAAAATTTGGGGATTTCAGCGGGGTCATCCTGAAGGTCAGCATCAAGAGTAAAAATAATTGTCCCTGCTGCATTACGAAAGCCTGCTGAAAGTGCGGCGGATTTGCCAAAATTGCGGCGCATTTTAATCGCTTTAATTAGTTGGGGATGCTGGCTGGCTAAATCGGCGATTTCTTGCCATGAATAATCGCGGCTACCGTCATCAATGAAAATGACTTCGTAACTGTCAATTTCTGTTTGAAACATGACAATTTGGATTTTTTCAAACAGTAATTTTATGGTGGCTTCTTCGTTGTGAACGGGAATTACGAAGCTGAGGTGTTTTGACATAGGGCTATTTTATTTCATTTATGTTGTAAAGGAGATTTTTTTATTAGCTGCAAAGGGCGCAGAGAAGGAGAAAGAGAGGTGTTTTAATTTTTATCCATAACTTGGGAGTTCCGCAAAGCTACCCAACCTTCGCGGTTTTTAAATGAGGCATAAGCTGTCAATAATTTATCTGTTGGTGATGTTTGAATGTATCCTCTCCAAGCTGCGAATTCGTAAGAAGAGCCAAACAATTTAACTAAATCTGGGCGCGGAAATCCTGACATGGCAAAACCTCGAACGACATTTTCTTGGTTGAGAATGGCAATACATTTTACATTGTTTTCGGGGTCTCCTACCCAGCCAATTACTCTCGCTGCTGTTGGTGCTAGTTTAGTTACTGTATCAAAATATCCGGGTACTCCGTCTTTGGGCGCTGACAGTAAATTTGGAGCAATTTTTGTGTCTAATGCTGCACAGAAATTGTGCTTTTTGATGTTTCGATTAAATGGCACTAAGTTGTTAGTTTTTAAGGCGTCGATTAACCCGATAAAAGCGGCAGGTCTATTGCCTACGCGCTCTTTAATTAGCGTTACGTCGGTGATGCCTAATTGCAGTGATAATGCTACTAACGGTTGATAGGTTGCTCTGCGGGCGATCGCCATTGCAGTTTCGCCTCCCACCCCGTACATTAAAATAATCGCGACTGTGGCGACTGCAAACAGCGGTGTCAGCCAACGCCCTTGGATTCTTGGTGTTGGCTGCAACTCGCGCACCCACAATACTGTCAGCACAATTGTGCTCATCCAAAACAAAGCTGGGAGTGTGGCGTAGCGGGAAGCGGTGGCTTGTTCGACGCCAAATCCCGATCGACTAACCGCGGCCATTAACGCCGTTTGCAGCGTGTAAAGTTGGATTGATAGCCAAGGCAGCCAATCCGGGCGATCGACCTTTTTTACAAATAGCCAATAACCCACAAAACCCGTCGCTGCCACCAAACCAATTATACCAATAATTGAAGCAACAATAATATTTTCGCTAAATATTCCGCCGAGATAAGTGGGAATATATTCGATAGCTTTGAGCGGGTTGATTTTAGTTAAAGAAGGGTGATGAGATGGAGTTTTATAAGTTAAAAAATAAATCCCAATCACTGCAATCGAAGCAATAAAATACCAATAAGTTATTCGGCGAGGAAACCGCAGCACAACAGCAGCAGCACACAATATCGGCCACAAAGCTAAAGGAGTGCTGTAACTAATACAGCCTAAAACGCCAAAAACAATGCTGCCAATTACCCACTTATTTTGTTTCCATCCTTCGTTACCAGGAGCTGCCTGGGAATGAATATCCAGAGGCTCCGCCGCCCTCTTACTTGACAAAAGCATCACATAGGATTGCAAACAAAATATCGAACAAATCACAAATAAATTAGCAATTATCCAGTGAACGCCGCTGAATCCCCGCATCCAATTGTGAGCCGCCGCCGGAGTAAAATTAAAAATAGAAATGCAAAGGAGTAGCGAGATAAATTGCCGCGGAAAACGCCTCAATTTTAACGGCAGCAGAGCAATTAATACATGGCACTGAATCCAACCCAAGAACCAGGCAACTAAACATAAACCAATATTTGAACCTTGGGTGACAACTATATTTAAGCCATAAATAATTGCCGGAATCAAGACAAAATGCTCGTTCGCCCGAAATATCCAATTAAAAGGATTTGTAGAGAAACCGTCTACTGAATAAAAATTCCACGTCATCCACCAATAATCAAAATTAGACAAGTCTCCCGCTTGAGATATCAAGTACAAAATATATGACGCTGGTATTAGAATGCCGAGAACTGATGCGGCAATTAAAATATATTGTTGCTTGACTTTCATGGATTCAGACATGGGGAGATTTTTATTAAGTGGTAGGGGCGAGTTTAGGTGAGAAACTTTGGATCTAACAGGTAACTCCTTAACAAAACTCGCCCTCGCGTTTTGAGTCTTCCTCAATTTTTTATTTCACTTCTCTTGCCAGCATTTGTCTGAGCCCTTGCCGCCAGTGGGGAGGATGCGTGCCTAGAAGTGCTGATATTTTTACCGTAGAGAGGACAGAAAAAGCCGGACGTTTTGCTGGTGTCGGATATTCGGAAGTGGTGATGGGAATTACGCGCTGAACTTTTAGGGGAAGGCCGAGTTTTGCTGCTTCCTCAAAAATGGCGATCGCAAAATCGTACCAACTACAAACACCACTGTTAGTGTACTGGTAAGTCCCAAAACTTTCTGGTTCAACCAGAGGAATCATTTGCGAAATAGCCTCCGCTAAATCCCCCGTCCAAGTAGGACTTCCGATCTGATCTGCTACTACTCTAATTTCTTCCCTTTCCTTTCCCAACCTCAGCATGGTTTTGACAAAATTACCTTTGCCGCCGTTGCCGTAAACCCAGGCTGTTCTAATAATAATATGTCGGTTTCCCGCTTTCTGAATTGCTTCCTCGCCTGCTAATTTGGATTTGCCGTAAGTTCCCAGCGGGTTTGTAGAATCTGTTTCTAGATAAGCAGAACCATGGCTGCCGTCAAATACATAATCAGTCGAAAAGTGAATCAAAGTTGATCCCAGTTTTTCGCATTCTTCTGCAAAAATTCCCGGGGCAATGCCGTTGACTGCGTTTGCTAATTCCGGTTCGCTTTCTGCTTTGTCTACCGCAGTGTAAGCACCCGCATTGACGACTAAATCCGGTTGAATTTCAGCCATTGCTTGACGGATGCTTTCGGGTTGGGATAAGTCGAGGCGAGTGCGATCGACCGCAATAACCTCTCCCGAAGATAATAAAATCGGCTGCAATTCTTGAGCTAGCTGTCCGCTGCCACCTGCGAGTAAAATTTTCATAATCAAAACACTTGAGCTGTTTTCAACGTTTGACCGGCTTGGTCTTTAGCTGATAAGATTGGTTGGGCACCATCTAGCGGCCAGTCGAGCGCCAAATCCGGGTCATTCCACAGGATACACCGCTCGTGTGCCGGTGCATAATAATCTGTAGTTTTGTACAAAACTTCAGCAGTCTCCGAAACCACTAAAAAACCGTGAGCAAATCCCGCCGGCACCCAAAATTGCCGTTTATTTTCAGCACTCACCAAACACCCCACCCACTTTCCGAAAGTGGGCGAACTTTGTCTAATATCCACCGCTACATCAAATATTTCGCCAGCAACTACCCGTAGCAATTTGCCTTGAGGCTGCTGCACTTGGTAGTGCAAACCGCGCAACACATTTTTAGAAGATTTGGAATGATTGTCTTGAACAAATTCTGCCGTTACGCCTGTTTTTTCGACAAAAGCTTTGTGATTGAAACTCTCAAAAAAGAAACCGCGATCGTCTCCGAAAATTTTCGGCTCAATGATCAGAACTTCCGGTATTTCAGTAGATATAACATTCATAGTTGGCTGTATCGCGTGATAAACTCATACTCTGTCTCTGCTATTTTACTATGAAAACTGACACATATCTCAAAAAGTTGTATGCCAACCGCTTTGATTCCCGACAAATGCAAGCGAAGGTGGCACTCTGGAAAGTTTTAATTGAAGATTTTTTACAAAATTATGTTCCTCCAGAATCAGCCGTTTTAGATATTGGCGGCGGTTACTGCGAGTTTATCAATCAAATTGTGGCTGAGAACAAATGTTTGATTGACCTCAATCCCGATTCAAAGTTATTTGCAAATTTTGATGTAAAAGTGTTGAACATTGATGTTTTACAATTGGGCGACAGACCAGCTTTTAACGAAGAATTTGATCGGATATTTATCTCTAACTTTTTTGAACATCTCCGCAATAAAGAAGAACTAACCCAAATTATCTCATTTTGCTTTGAGGCCCTTAAGCCAGGGGGTTCTCTCTTAGTTGTCCAACCAAATTTCAAATATTCTTTCAAAGAGTATTACGACTTTATCGATCATCAATTACCAATTACCCACTTATCGCTGCAAGAACTGTTACAAACCGTCGGCTTTGAAATCGACCTAATTATACCGAGATTTTTACCATTTTCGACTAAAGGCAGACCTGCCTCGCCTTTGCTGTTAAAAGTTTACTTAAAATTGCCTTTTTTGTGGCAATTTTTGGGAGGCCAAATGTTTGTTAAAGCATCGAAACAAAACCAGAGAGGTAGAGACTCATGACACGCATTTCCAGTCAGATGCAGGCAGAGCGATACATCTGCGTTGATCCGCGTTGATCCGCCTGCATCTGCGGTTAAAAAATCCCTACAAAATCGAACTTAAAACCACCTCATTAGCAGCAATCCAATCATAAATATCCTGCAAAGCTGCTTCCGGCCAAATAACAGGCTGCCACCCGGTTTTCTCCATCACCCTAGAAGAATCAGTAATAAAAATCGGAATATCCCCCGCGCGTTCCTCCAAAACAGGATGAATCGGAATCGATTTACCCGTAATCTTTTGGCACAAATCAGTTGTCTCAACCAAAGAAAGACTGTTGCTCAAACCGCCGCCCACATTAAAAACTTCGCCATCAAATTCAGGAAAATTTTCTAACTGATAATTAACTAACCTCAACAAATCTTCAACGTGCAGCAAATCCCTAACTTGCTTCCCGCTGCCGCCAAAACCGATATAACTCAGCGACTTTTGAAAATAGTGAGCCGCCACCCACAAACCGCAAACTCCCTGATCTACTTTACCCATTTGCCAAGCCCCGGTAATTAACCCGCAACGGTTAATAATTGCCGCCACATTGTATGCTTCCCTGTACTCCTCAATCAGCAATTCTGAAGCTAATTTAGTTGCTCCGTAAAGCGAACGGTGTCCTTTTAAAGGGAAGTCTTCTGATATGCCCAACTCGGATATACCGGGTAAAGTTTGCTCGGGGGCAATCGCAAATCTATTCGGCAACTCTAACAGCTTAACAGACTTGACACTGGCGATCGGATAAACCCGGCTCGTAGACAAAAACAGCAAACTCGCACCCGTTTGTCTCGCCAACTCCAAAACATTCACAGTGCCCAGTAAATTCGTTTGCAAAACGTACTGTGGCGAACTAAAACCAGCCAGCACAGAAGGCTCCGCAGCACAATCTATAATGCAGTCAGCATTGAGTGCAACTGGATCTAAATCTGCCGCTGTGCGAATATCCCCGTAAACAAACTGAATACCGCAACTTTTAAGCCGAGGCAGATTCAATTCCGAGCCCCGGCGACGCAGGTTATCTAAACAAATTATTTGCCATTCCGGGTGCAGTTTCTTCAGGCCAATTGCCAAACAACTGCCAATGAAACCCGCACCGCCCACAATTAAAATTCTCTCAGGCATTCACTTTTAATTTTGCTATCTTTCTAGTCCGGTGGTAGTCGCCGCGAGAGAGATGTTTTTCGAGCCAGACATACAAGACAATAAACAAATACCGACTCCCCATCTCTTTTATTTTCAGTTTAGAAATGCCGGCAGTCCGATTGTACCATCTCAGAGGAATCACCGTATAGGAAAAACCCCGGACAATTGCTTTTAAAGGCAGTTCCACTGTCAAATTAAAATGATGGCTCAAAATCGGCTGCACGCCTTCAATCACTTCTCTGCGGTAAATTTTAAAAGCATTGGTGACATCGCTGTACCGCAAGCCGAAAATACTTTTGACAAACCAGTTTGCTAAGCGGTTAATTGCTAACTTGTGAATTGGATAATCAACTATAAAGCCACCTTTGATAAAGCGGGAACCGAAAACGCAATCATATCCTTCTTGCAACTTGTGGTATCCTGCTACCAAATCTATGGGATCGTCGGAAGCATCCGCCATCACAATTGCCGCAGCATCTCCGTCAAATTCCGCCAATCCCCGGCGCACAGCAAATCCGAAACCATTCGGGGGTTGATTGTTGATGTATCTAACTGTGGGAAAAGTCTCTGACAACTCCTGGCAAATATCAATTGTTCGATCGACACTGTTGTCATTGACAATCAAAATTTCGTGCGGAATGCCTTCTAAATCGAGCGTTTGGGCGATCGCCCGCACAGTACCGTACAAGCAGCCCTCCTCATTGTGGGCTGGTATAATCACAGAAATTTTCACTCCTCATCCTCCGCGCAACTCGACAAACTGGTTGTCAACAGGATTATACACCCAAGCTTTAATTTCCGTTTGGGCGATCGGCAAATTATTATCCGACAAATCAACAGCCCACCTTGCATTATTGTATAACTCAGATTTGAAACTCTTAGCGATGTCGGGACTGTCCAAATTTACATAAGCGTTAGCAAAAAAAGATTTTTTGTCGCCCACAGATAGCAGTACAATGTTCGGCTGTGGCAATTTTTCTGGCAAAACCGCCCAACCGGCAGCCTTGACAGCAGCATTTTTCTTGACAGTCACCGATTTCTCGCTGGTTTGAGGTTTGTCTAAATAGCCGTAAACTTTCTCGGTATTAGAAATAAACTCTACATTTTTCGCGAACTTGATCCAACCTATTTTATCGATAATTGCAGCGCCTTCTCTCACCAGCCACGTTTTTTTGCTCAGCACCCTCAAACAGCTTTCGGGCGAATTATCAAAAAAATATGAGGGTTCCAGATAGTTAATTAACTGCAAACAATCTTGAGCGCCTTGTTTGTAAAGAAGTGCTGATCGAGATTGGGCGATCGCCTGTTGAGAGTTAAGAATAATTGTAGCAATTAACAGCCCTGCAACTACCCGATAAATTAATTTATAATTATGTTTTAACGTTGCTTTTTTTTCTTGATAATTACCTCTGACAAACAATTGTCCTAGCTGAACCACAGCAATTAATAGCAAAATCGAATTAGTCGTATATCTCGACGATTCTAGCGCGTGAATTGCCCCAAATTCTGCCCTCCCAGCCGTAATAAACAGAGCGGATAAAACCGAAAAAATACCTATTGACAGCCAAGGTAAAGCCTCATAGTTCTCAGAAATATCATTCCTATCTGTCATTGGGAGGGACGGAGCAATCCCCGGGACGTGAAATTGCTTTTCTGAGTGAGCGCTGACACATGAAGCTCTCGAACTTGATACAATCTTTTTTCCAAAATGAACTACAAAAAATACAAAACTTGCAAATATTACCACTCCTACAAATGCCGAAATTCCAGGCGATCGCACAATTGGCGAACCCAGCAAACTTAAAAAGTAATCAATAACTACAAGGGGCTTATTCAACAATGAAATAATACTTGCTTTCCGGCTAGGATGATAATCTATTGAGTAAACAGCACAAGTTGCCACAAACAGCAGCATCCATGCGATCGCTCTTTTTCGGTTCTGCGCTGTATTTCCCTCCAAAGCCACCACAGCCGGCATCGCAGCCAACCAAGACAGCAAGCCTTGAGCGAGCGAAAAACTCGCAACAAAGCAGAATACAGCAGCAATAGAGATTCTAATATTAGGCACTAATTTATGAGGTGAAACCAGCGCATAAACCGCAGTTACAAAACACAAATTTACGAAAAACCAAGCTAATTGAAATCCCCAAAGCCAGTTTTCGTGCTGAACTAGAGAGAAAACCAAAATACAAGTTAAAATATTAGCTAAATGCCACAAATCATCCGCGACATTCTTAACTTGCATTGAGGATAACTTGTACATAGCGATAAAAGTTATCGCAGCCAAACCTATGCTGAGACACAACTGATAATTAATATTCCATCGGGAAGCAAAAGCCAGCACCGCAATAATTATTTTAGGGAAAAGTATGCGGTGGTTGCTGTGCAAAGCCCAAAAATCGTTAAAAGTTACATTTCCCGCAGCTATTTTTTCAAAAAGGCTAGCTAACCTCCACTCGTCATCAACGGGAACGTTAACGCTAAAATTCGCTACAAATCCGATTAACAGGACAACAGGAATTAGGTATAAAGTAAATAAGATAATTTTTTTCATGAAAGTGCGATCGCACTGATTGCCATCACCATTTTATATCAAACCCGGTTAAATAATTTTTATCAAGTGTGTAGTGAAGACTTTACTCCTCATAGTTTGGACCGATCGCGACTTGCATTCCTTACTACAAACAAGTTTAAAAACATAACACCTAGAAACCCGGTTTCTTGAAGAAACCGGGTTTCCGAACAGCCTAAAAGTCTCGCGTTCCATTCGGTTAACCGAATTACTTAACAGTCTTGAATGTATCTAATTTGCCAGTAAATCGGTTGATAAACATCTGCAAAACAGTCCGCTTGCCGATATTAATATTAGAACTCACGGACATTCCCGACTGCAAACCAACCTCCACTTCATTTGCCTTGCCCTTGTTCAAAACAAACTTCTGATTCTTGAGCTTAATTTTGGTTTTGAAAGCGTAGTATTTCCGGAGTTCAGTAGGAGGCTCAGCATCGCTGCTAATCTCTTTCACTTCACCCTCAGCAGTACCAAACTCCATAGCCGGAAAAGCTTCAACATTCACTTCCACAGGAACGCATTGGTATTTGGTCAAACCCAGTTTCTCTCTGTTAACTTCCTTCTCTGGACAAACGCAACTTTTACCTTTTTCGCAGTCAACCTTTTCTCCGTCTAATTGTTTGCCGTGATACGGCTCCAATTTTTCCCGCTTCTGTCTCAAAGCATCCAATACCAGAGCCACATTGCTGTTCTCCAGGTAAACAACTGCTTCCAGACCGTTTTCGTCATCCAAAACCTTGAGTAGCTTTTCAGTTTGCTGCGCTTCGTAATAAGCTTCTTCGCAGCGTGCTGGGCGCGGTTCGCCCGGTTTCACCACCGAATTAATAATGGATTGGCATATCGGATCTTTCGCTATATCCAGCTTAGCGTTCTCCTTCTTAGAAGGTTTCAAATCGAAGATAACACCGGATACCGGAGCTTTCAGAACTTGAGTGTCGCGGTTTTGTTGAGCCTTTTCTAGCTGAGCGTTCACCTCGGACAGCTTTTTTAGGTTTTCCACTTTGAAGCGACTTAGCTGAGAATCGCTGCTGGCAATTTGTTTCTGGTTTTCAGCAATTTTGGTATAAAGTTCTTTCGCCCAGGAATCCTTGGTGTTTTTCAATTGTTCTTCGGCGCGGGCGATGGACTCCTGAATGCGCGCTTGCTCTCCTTGCTGGCGCTGTATTTCAGCACTAATTTTTTGGATATCACCTTGACGCGCGTTAATTTCGCCTCGGCGCGTATTGATTTCACCGAGGCGCGTGTTAATTTCGCCTTTGCGAGAGTTGATTTCACCTTCGCGCTGCTTGATTTGATCTTGCTGTTTGAGAACGTCGCTTTGCCCTCTGAAAACATCTTGTTCCTGTTTTTCTTTTTGCAGTTCAGCGATGGCTCCTTCCTCTACCAGGGGGGCGAGTCTGCCTAGAATGTTTTGATTCGACTTCAATACTTGTTGGGATTTCGTTAACTGTTCTTGGGCCAAATCTTTCTGAGCCAGGGCTGATTTTACTTGCTCTTGCGAAGAAGCTAACTGCTGCTGAGCATAATTTAATTGGTTCTGGGCAAAACCCAATTGTTGCTGTGCCACTGTCATTTGATCGCCGGCGGCTTTCTCAGCATCCTGAGCTTGCTTCAGTTGTTTTTCCAACTCCTGAACTTGGCCTTGAGCAGCAGCGACGCGAGACAGAAACTCCGATCGATAATTAACATAAAGTCCTTGCTGAGCAGCATCAAAATTTCCGCTAGCTCCCCGATTTAGGTACAGTTCGTCAATCAAAGCTTGCAGCACTTGATTTTGTGCCGTGAGGCTCTGTCTGTCCTTGATTGTTGATTCTAGGTTAGAAGGAACAGCGCCTTGAATTTTGCCGTTGACAACATCTTCGTAAAATTTATTTTCCTTTTCCAGAGCTTCTTTAGTTTTCTGTATCGATGTTAAATCGGCACTGGGTGCAAGGGGGTTGAAAGTGAGCAGAGGCTGGTTTTTTTCCACACGATCGCCATTTTCAACGTGAAGTCTCACCACAGCGCCCGTAGCAGGTGCTTGGATGTCTCTAGCACCATCTTTTAGCTCTAATTGGCCCACAGCGGGGACAGCTTGCTCTACGCTAGCAAAATAAGCCCAAACTACAGCAGAAGTGGTCATCAGCATGATCATCCACAAAAACAAGTGCGACCAAATCGCTGGTTTTTCGAGAATGACTGGTTGCTCAGAAAGTATTACCGATTTCATTGCCATTTGTTAGTTGTCAGTTGTTAAGCGTTAGCGATCAGTTGTGAGTTTTTAGATATCAGGTATTCGATGACTCTTGTTGTTGGAAGAGGCAGTAGTAACGCCCTTTAAGAGCCATTAATTCTTTATGAGTTCCCCGCTCGACTACAGAACCTTGATCCATCATAATAATTATGTCGGCGTTTTGGATTGTCGTCAGGCGGTGAGTAATGAAAAACACCGTGCGGCCGGCGAAAGCTTCTGCTAAGTTATTGCAAACTTGGCGTTCTGAATGGTAGTCGAGGGCGCTTGTAGCTTCGTCTAAAATCAGCAGTTTCGGGTTTTGTAAAATCGTGCGGGCGATCGCCAAACGCTGTCTTTGACCCCCAGAAAGCGAGGCCCCCCGCTCTCCGACTATCGTATTGTAGCCAGCAGGCAAGCCCATAATAAAATCGTGAGCTACCGCTAATTTCGCAGCTCGCACAATCTCATCCGTACTCGCATCGGGATTGCTCAGAGCAATATTTTCCTGTACTGAGCAGTTAAACAGCAAAGTATCTTGCAATACCACCCCAAGTTGGCTGCGAAGCGAGTACAGTTCCACCTTAGAAATGTCGTACCCGTCAATAAAAATCCGGCCCGACAGCGGCGGATAAAGACGCTGCAACAGCTTCATCGCCGTACTTTTACCGGAACCGCTTCCCCCCACAATTCCCACAAAACTGCCAGCGGGAAATTCCAAATTCACATTCGCCAGTTGCAGTGGGCCGCTTTCGAGGAATCGGAAGGAAACCTCCTCATAGGTAACCTGCCCTTGAATTGCCGGCAGCGGGATATTGCTCCGGTCTTCATCGCTGGTTTCCGTCGGCTTATCGACGATATCCTTGAGCATATCGATCGACATCGAGACTTCTTGGAAACTCTGCCACACGCTCACAAAACGCAGCAGCGAACCAGTCACGTTCCCGGAAATAATTCGGAAAGCAATCAACTGACCCAAAGTAATCTGATTTCCCAGTACCAAATAAGCTCCCACCCACAACTGAGCTAAGTTACCCACCTGGTTTAAAAAGCTGCTAACCGTACCGGCCGTAGTTCCCGTGATAATTGTTTTAAAACTGGCTGTAATGTATTTTGCGTAGCGGCTCGACCACTCCCAACGGGATTTCAATTCAATATTTTGAGCCTTAACAGTTTGAATCCCGCTGACTACTTCCACTAGATAAGATTGAGAGTCAGCAAAACGCATATTTCTCTGTTTGATCAGGCGCAGCACCAGCGGATTGATTAGAACAATCATCAGCCCCAGTATCGGTACCACTGCCAAAGATACAAACGTTAGCTGCACGCTGTAAGAGAGCATAACGGCGACGTAAACCACCGAAAATACCGCATCAAGAACCACTGTCAGAGCTGTACTCGTCATAAATTCCCGAATCTGGCCCATCATGCTGAATTTGTAAACCAGATCTCCCACCCGCCGATTATCAAAGTAATTCTGGGGCAGCCGGAGTAAGTGGTCGATGACTTCTGCACTTAATTTGACATCGATGCGGTTTGAGGTATCTATAAACAAAAAGGTACGCAAACCGTTGAGCAGTCCTTCAAACAGAGCAACACCTAACAGAAATGCCCCCAAAATATCCAAGGTGTCAATGCTGCGCTGACCTAATACTTTATCAATAATTACTTGGCTGATTAATGGGTTTGCCAGACCAAATAACTGTACAAAAAACGAAGCGAGCAACACCTCAAAAAACACTGTCTTGTGTTCCATCAGCGCCGGCACAAACCACCAGAAGCTGAACTGCTCTTTTTGTTCAACTTGCGGAGCTTGCAGCAGCAGGACTTCTCCTGATTCTCCCCAGGTTTCTCTAAACTGAGGTATCCGCTTCCGCATCAACCCTTTTTCGGCTGTCGCCATCACCAATTCTTGCTCGGTAATGCTGTAAATAATGGCAAAGCTGTCTTCCCATTTAATCATTACCGGGGCTTTGATTCGGTTGATGGCTTCTGCTGGCACTTGCGCCAATTGGGGCGTGAGGCCAATGCTTTGGGCGATCGCACCGCAGGCTTGGATGCTGATGGAACCGGCGGTTTTTAACTGATTTTCTAGAACTTTGCGGATGATATCTCGACGAAATTTGAGGCCGAAATACTTGCTCAACATTTGGAAGCAAGCTAGCGGGGCGTCAATCTGCCCTTTGGCGCGGAAAACTGGGTATCTCGCCGCATCCTTTGGTTGGTCGGTTGTGGGTTCTGGGGGACGGTCTGGGCCGGGTATAACCTCGATGAATGTTCCGTCGCCGGGCGCCTTCTGCACCAAGCCTGCTGGATCGGTCGTGCCATCGAATGAGTCTGTTTCGGGTTGGGGTTCTGGGGGTTCCCGGAAGCCGACCAAGCGGGCGCCGAGGCGGCCTTCTACTTTTAAGGATTTGGCGGCGTTTTCCACAGAGAAGCGGCTGCCGGTGGGAAAGTCGCCCAAGACGCCGCTGCTGACGAGCCAAACTCGATCGGCATCTAGCTCTTTGGCGATGTCTTGAGTTTTTTTGTTGCCGTTTGGCACGTTGACAACTGTCGCATCTTGCCAAGCTTGCAGGGTGAGTTCCTTGAGATTGGAAGTGCCGTCCGCTTGGCGCTGCAACTCCAGGCTCAACAGTTCAAATACTTCGCTCAAGGAACAGTGTTCGCGAAAGGCTTCTCCAAATGTCGGCTGTTTTTCCAGTACGCTCAGGAAATCTTCGGCAGGTAGGACGATCGCGATCACATCTGTAGAAGCGATCGCCGTTTCGCAGGGAACTCCCCTGAGCAAGCCAGCCCAGCCGAGAATTTCCTTCGACTGCACCAAGCGTAAACTTACGTGGCGCTGCGAGCGCTGGTCAAAGCCCAGCAGCCGGGCCTGGCCTTGATAGATAATTGCCACCTGAGTCGGCATTTTTTCCCGTTCAAACAGGGGTTGCCCCGTCCGGTAGCCAAGGAGTTGGCATTTAGCCACCAAGGCTGTCAGAGCCGTCTCTGACAGTCGGTCAAAGGGAGGTGTTTGAGCTAGGAAATCCTGAATTTGGGAGAGGGAAACAGCGGAAGAAGTCATCCAATTTTAGATTTTAGATTTTAGATTTTAGATTGAATCCACAGATGAATCCAGGGGGTTTTTGTCAGGATGCTACGCTTTTTCAAGTCTCCACGGATAAATCCGGGGGCCCCTGACCAAATTGCTTGATTGTCATGATATTGAAGACACCGAGGAGAGGGGCTGTAGCGGGCCTATTTGCGATATCTGTTCGGCGAGCCAGCTTTCAAAGAGTTCGTTAATCAAGTGCAGCCGCATCGATTCATCGAGCTGGGCCGGCATGAACTTTTCTAGCCGAATAATTACCATCCATTCTGCCAGAGGACGCGGCGTCCAGAGTTGATTTGGCTGGCTGACGGACAAAAGTTTGCTGATTGCCGGGTGGGGCTGCGAGAGGGGTACTGGGCCCAACAAGCCACCTGACTTGGACTCGGGCCCTTCGGAATAGTCGCGGGCCACTTCAGCAAAGGTTTGTTCCCCTTCGAGGATGCGAAAGTAAAGTTCGTTTGCCAGTGCTGGATTTTTGGTGCGTACCAGGGAATAGACTACGTGGTCTAGGCTGGCTTTGCGGGTTAAAAAATAATTATCTACTTTAGGTCTCCAAGTGGCTTGCTTAAATTTTTCGATCAGCAAGGGCCTGACGGCCATCTCTTGAAGTTCTTCTTCCGTCATATTTTGGCCGCGCAGCCAAGCTTCTTTGGCTTCCGGGGCTGTCAGTTGGTGTTGTGCCAGAAAGTTCTCGACGGCGGATTGGCGTTCTTCGTCGCTGCAACTAAAGGATGCGATCGCTTGGTCTATTATTACACCGCGCAAGAATTGCGGCATCAACTGGTACCGCTTCAGGAGCGATGGCATATCCTGAGCTTGCAGTAATTTATCGCCTATTTGAAAAAGTCCTGTCATTTTTTTATCTCCAACTGACTTGCGCTTCCCCTTTTAATTTAGCTGTGGCAGGAAAAGAGCGACAACCACTAACCCCTCGATTCCCCGATGATAGCAGACCGTCAGGGGGCTAGCGCTATTGCTGTCTATTTCTTGACGCTCTGCCTAGCGAGGGGTTCCCCGCGGGTCTCATAATGGTAGCGGGATGCGAGAGTGGGAGAGTGGGAAAATCTTTACTTCTGCCATCTTCCTTCTTCCCTCAACATCCATCCGTTAAATCCCGTACACTGCTTAGTTGCTGAACTTCCTTCTTCCTTCACTCTCGGAATAGTCTTTCAAAGAGTGTTTCGAGTTGGGTCGAGCAAGCGCGACTGTCGAGATATTTGGGGTTTGCCGCCATTTTTTGCTGGGTTCGCTCGCGGTAGTGCTGGCGCAGTTCTGGGTTGGTTCCCAGAGCTATGCTGATCTCTAAATAAGAGTTCTCGCTATTTGCTACCAGTTCCGGAATTAGCAGTTCTTCGATCACGGCTGCTGATTGTCGCGATCGAGTTGTTTGCCCTTTTCTTACCACTACAGGCAACCCTGCCAACAGCGGTTCTGCTAAGGAGCAGGCACTGCTGTATGGATAGGAGTCTAAATATATATCAGCCAATTCCAGACATTTTATGCAATCTGCGCGAGATGGCAGCGCTTTAATCACAACTAAGCGCTTTTTGTCAATCCCAAATTCGGCAAAAAGCGATCGAATTTGGTTGTAAAAAGGCACTGTCGGATAGTTTTCATTGCCGGAACTAAAGGGATACAAAACTAAAATAGAATTTGGTACCGCCGCAATAATTTTTGCCCAAGTTTCTCTCAATTCTGGGATAATTGTAAAAGCTTGAGCGCCGGACATGAACACTACAGATTGCTCGGTGGCTCCCCAACTGCTACGAGTCGGTTCAACTCGGGCAGGTGCTGATCCTACACTATAGCTTAAACAAACTCCCGAGCCTTTTAAAGTAATTAATTTTTCGCGATACTCTGCTGCTGCACCTGCGGGCAATGTCAAATCTCCAGCCATGAAATAATCGATATTTCGGGCGCCCGTGGTTGCGGGGGTTAATGCACCGCTAGCTATTTGCACTCGGGCTAGTCGGTGCAGGCACAGCAGCGCGCTTGGTTGCGAAGTGTCGATAGTATTGGTGCAGATTAGCAGAATATCTAAATCGTGCGATCGCATTTCTCGGACTTGATTGGGCAAATCTTCTGACAGTTGCACCAGTTTGTCGGCGCAATTTTCGCAATATTTCCCCAGTCGCTCGTCTTGTACCTGGAAATAGTACACGATAATTTCAAATTTGCTTCTGTCTAAATATTCAAAACTAGGAATTGCTGCACGAGTCTCGGATTCATCACTAATTTTACCAAGCAAAAAGCCCACTCGGATTTTAGTTTTTTCAGGTTCTCTCTGAGGAAAATTCCATTCTATTTGACAGCCGATATTTTTCAAATAAAATTCCAGAATATCAGCTCGCTGAATCAATATATTGAGCAGATTGACCTCGCTCAAATACAAAGCTTGGAAGCTAACATTTTTCGCAATAAAAACAGCCAAATAACGCCAAACTTCTGAATCGGGAAAACTGGCGATATTAGCAGCGACGTACTTGATTAACTGCTGGAAATATTCAGAGTACCTTTCTACTTCCCAGTTGTGTTTAAAATAACCGGGAGACTGAAATATAAATTTCAAAAAGTCGTCAAAAAACCACTGGGGAATCGCTGCATTGTTATACTCAATTGGCAACTGATAAGCGTCGCGGTACAGCATCGCTGCGAGGAGATATTGCATCTTCTCGGCAATTTCCCCTCCTTCTGCAAGTTTCGAGGATAACTGCTGGACAAAACGTTGTTCTTTCTCAGTTAAAGTTTCATTTTTGAGGGCGCTACCTAATAGCAATTTATGAGCTTTACCCATGTCTTTCGAGTAAGCATTTTCTAAATTTTTTCCTGGCAAATTCAGCCAATATTCAGCTAGCTGTTGGCGGTATGGGCGCAGCGCGAGAAGAGGCTGTTTTGAGGGTAATTTATTGTATTGCTCAAGCAGTGCTGACAATTCCGATAAACTCGGCTGGGTTCTCAATGCCAGCTTTTGGCGGATGGTCTGTTTGATTTGTTGCTCCAAGAAACTGTAATCTGGACTATTTAGTAGTTTTTTGTAAAATCTTACTACATCCTTATGATTTTCCCCAGCAGCGAAGTTTTTCCAAGTTTGTTGTTCGGGATGAATCCGCAGGGAAGACAGTTTTTCATCTACAAATCCGATATGATAGTTCCCCATGATCCGCCACCACATATCTAAGTCTACATACTGAGATAATCCGGAATCAAATAATCCTATTTCTTCAAAGACTCGCGCGGCAATTAAGACGGTACTGGGTTCGCCAATTTTGTTTATGGGGTTGCTCAAGCAGTTAGTATCTGCCAGTAATTCTTTTCCGGGCTGAATAGACTTTAAATTTGACCAATTTTTATGCAAATCTTTAATTGATTGGGAAGCTCTTCGCAAAATAGGGTTAGATTCATCTTGAGCTATGGTGATGCCGCGCGGGGAGAAAACCATACCTATTTCTGGGTGTTGTTGGGCGACTGCAACCATTTTATCAATACATTCTGGTGCGAGCAAGTCGTCTTGAAAGAGAAATTTAATGTATTGACCTGTTGCTTGGGATATGCAGAAGTTCCAGTTTTGTGATAAGCCGTAGTTGCGGTGCAGTACGATGCGGAAATCGACTGAGGTTTGTGATTGGAATGATTGGGCGATCGCAATTGTGCGGTCGGTAGAGCCGTCGTCGGATATAATCAGTTCTATGTTAGCGTAGGTTTGGGCCAAAGCACTTTTGATTGCTTCCCCAATAAATGCTTCTCCGTTGTATGTCGGAATGCAGATGCTAACCTTCGGCTGTCCGTTTAGCAGTTCGGCTTTTGATTGACTTTGTTGCTTTGAGGGTGGCAAGTTAGCCCTAATTTGGCCCGACTTCGCTTTGGCTGTTCCTGACAGAGGTATGCTTTGAAAGTTATCGGTAATCTCGGCAATATATTCGAGACGTTTTCTAATTTTATTCCCTGTAACTTGCGGGTTGAGTAAAGTCTTAATTTCCTCAGCAGCTATCGCTCCAATTTGTTGAGCCTCCCGGTAATTGTTGAAGACGTACCGCATTAAATCAGCAGCGTGTTCGACATCCGCTTCGGCCCAAACATTGCCTTTTTTGTAAGGCCCACAATCTTTCTCAATAGGGATTAACTTATACTTAACTAAATAGCTGTTGCCGACATTCATAAATTCTGTATTTGATGAATAGCCGGTGGCAATTACGGGTTTGCCGTAAAACATGGCTTCAGCCATTGTTAAGCCAAATCCTTCGCAGCGGTGCAGGGATACATAACAGTCGCAATTGTACAGCAAACCGTTAAGTTTATTTTTAGACAAATACCCGTCTAGATGTTTGATATTTGCAGAATTGGCGATAGCATAATTTAATAAGTTTTTCTGCTCTAAATTTTTGTTGGAATTAGAAGATTTGATAATCAACAAGAGGCGGTTATCTTCGCCAAAAGCTTGTTTAAATGCTTGAATTGTCGCTAAAGTATTTTTGCGCTCGATGCGGCTGGAAAAGTCGAAGGCAAACAAGAAAATAAATTTATCTTTAGGTAAATTCAGTGCTTCTCTGTTAAGGGAAGGTGCGGGGAGAGCAATACTGGGCATAATTTTGATAACGGGAATTGGCGAGACTGCGGAAATTGCCTCGGCGCAATAGTTGCTGTAAGTCCATATTTCGTGAAAGTGATTAAATGCTGGCTGCCATTCTGGGGGAAATTCGGGAAGTTCCCAAGCCCAAAAGCCGATATTGTATTTGTTTTCAAAATAGCTGGAACCTGTATGTTTGATAAAGGTTGCAACTTCATCGGCGTTGACTTGAATTAAGTTTACGGGATGGGGATTGTCTTGGCTAAAATTTTGATAGGTGGTGTCTTGTTTGCGGTGGGGACTGCGGGTAAAATTGTTGATGACGAAGGGAATCTTGGCGGCTTCTGTGGCTCTGATGTTGGCTCGGACACCTTCTCCTATGCCAAATTCGCCGCTGATGTAGCCGGCGATGTTAATTCCTAGATTTGAGTTCATAGTTTATAATGTATTCAGCAAATTGTTGTGTTTATTTTTGGGGAAAAAGCCGAATTAATGGAGAGCCTCAATTGCGCTAAAGGAGGGTAGGAGTTGAGAAAAAATTATAATTTGGCTCAATATTTGCTAAGATATACCAATCCTTGGAGGATGGGTGAATAAGATTAAATGAACCGCAGAGGGCGCAGAGAACGCAGAGGAAGAGAAGAGAGGGAATAGAAAGAGTTGGCCACAGAAAATTTTGTGCTTGACAAATGTGCCGATCGCCATTGTATACTGGCATCGCAATGCTAACCTTGGGCTCGTTGTCTGTCGGCATGGGTTGCTCTATTTTATTTTACGATAAACTAATCAGGAATTTTAGAGAAAGTGATCGATCGCGTCAACCACGACCTCTTGAAGCTGCTACCGCCGGATGCTAAAGTCATTGTTGAAATTGGCTGCGGTACGGGTGCGATGGGCCAAGAGTACAAGCTGATCAATCCTCATTGTCAGTATATTGGCATTGAATGCGATCGAGAAAAAGCTAAAATTGCAGTCGATCGCCTAAACTGGGTGACGTTCGCCAATATTGAAGAAATTGCCCTCGAAAGTCTCGACATCGCCCCAGGAACCGTCGATTGTTTGGTTTTTGGTGACTTGCTACCCTACCTCAAAAATCCCTGGGAAGTGCTCCAGCAGTACAGTGGTTTGCTGAATCCAGAGGGGCAAATTCTCGCCAGAATCCCTAATGTTCAATACTGGCGGCGGATTGTCAATCTGTTGCGGGGACAGTGGGAGAATCCCGACAACAAGATGCAGCACTGGTTTACCCTAGAAAGTATTAAATCACTATTTGCTCAAGCCGGATTGCAGGTTTATGAATTTCAAGGAAAGGGACACAAAACGGAAAATTTTGTCCACTTTCAGGAATTACTGCATCCAATGGTAAAGGCTTTAGAACTCACATCGAGCAGTTTTGCTACCGAAACCGGTGCTGAATATTATATCGTGCGATCGACCAAATCGACCGTACCTGCGCGCAGACTACTGATTCAGACTATCATTATGGCTCCTACAGGGTGCGATCGCGTGCGAGTTTTGGAACCGGACAAATTTAGCGCCACAATTCCCGGTGTCCGCACCGTATCCGGCGTGAAAAAAGCAGAATTAATTCCGCCGCTGCCGGAAGAAGAAAAAGTGTTCATCTGGCAGCGGACAATCATGCAATATCCCGCCTATATTCCCCAACTAAAAGAACTGCTTCAACAAGGCTATTTAATAGTAGCAGAAATTGACGATAATCCCGTCCGCCGCCGCGAATACGCCGACAATAATTACCTCAGCTATCGCGGCTGTCACTGCGTTCAAACTTCTACCGAACCGCTAGCAAAAATTTTGCGGCATTACAATCCCAATGTGGCCGTATTTCCGAATCAATTAGCCTATCTACCTCCGCCGCGAATTTATCCGGCAGAAGATACAGTCACAATCTTTTTTGGTGCGCTCAACCGCGAACAAGATTGGCAGCCGATTATGGCAGCGCTAAATCGAGTTTTAGTTGCACACAAGCACCGAATTCGAGTTAAAGTAATCCACGATAGAAAATTTTTTGAAGCCTTAAAAATACAGCAAAAAGAATTTGAACCCTTTTGCAGTTACGAACGGTATCAAGAAATTATGTACAGTTGTGATATCGCTCTGTTACCGCTGGTTTCCAACCCGGTAAACGAAATGAAATCCGACTTAAAATTTATTGAATGTGCAGCGCGGGGAGTAGCGGTGCTGGCAAGTCCCACCGTGTACGAACATTCGATTGTAGAAGGTGAAACCGGATTGATTTATAGATATGAAAAAGAGTTTGAAACCAAACTAAATTCGCTGATTTCTGACACTTCTATGCGCCGGGGAATAGCCGCGAATGCTTACGAATGGGTGCGCGGCAACCGCTTGCTGTGCGGCCACTACCGGCAGCGGCGAGATAGGTACTTACAAATGCGGGACGAGTTGCCACGTTTAAATGCTGAGTTGCGCGATCGCCTGCCGGAGTTATTTGGTGACTAAGTGCGGTAAGATTTATAGGGTTATTGTGCGATCGTTCTGTTTTATTGTTTAATTTCTAATTGTTACTCCACACCAATGCGAATTCTATTCACTATTGCTCACTTTTACAATCCCAGCGGCGACGGGAAACACGCTTCCCAGCGAAATGATCCGCAACCACGACTAAATGCTTTAACCGCTTGCGTGACAGCGCTGCAAGCTTTGTACGGCAAATCTCAGTCTATGATTGACATTGCCGAATGTGCAACTATCCCAGCAAATCAATCTCAACAGCACGAAATTGACATTGTTGTTTGCACTACTCAAGGTTATCATCTGTTGCCTCAACTGCCAGTGCAGCCCAGATGTTTTATGCACCACGCTACAAAATGTGAACCGCTGCTGTTGGGGTTTGAGTGTCAAGCCGTTTTGCGGGCGTGTCTTAACAAATACGATTATTTCTGTTATTTGGAAGATGATTTAGTTCTGCATGATCCGTGGTTTTTTAGTAAATTAAAGTGGTTTACGCATCACGGAGGGAATGGGAATTTGCTGCAACCTAATCGCTATGAAATAGCGCCTAAAGGCGCGGTTTTTAAAGCATATGTTGATGGTGATTTAGCAGAATCAGCAACTTCTCCGTTTCAAAATGTAGAGGAGCAGCGGCAGTTAATGGGAAAAATCATGGAACAAACAATCGCTTTTGAGCGGGCGTTGAATCCTCATTCCGGGTGCTATTTTTTGAATGCGGAACAGATGGCACACTGGGCTAAGCAGTCTCATTTTTTGGATAGGGATACTAGCTTTATTGGCCCGCTGGAAAGCGCGGCGACTTTAGGAATTATGCGGACTTTTAGAGTTTACAAGTCAACTCCTGCTTATGCTAATTTTTTGGAGATTCAACATTTTGGAGCGAGTTTTCTGAACTTGATTGGTAATAAGGTGAGAGTGCCGGAACAAGGATAAAAAATATAATACGCACATACCCAACTTCTTAAATAAGTTGGGTATCTAAGATAAGTTATGTCAAATCCGTTGGCCTCGCAATTATTCATCTCTCTCTTCCCTTTCTCTGTATCCTCTGCGTCCTCTGCGGTTTAATCATTCCAATAGAACCGGAATTGATATCACTAGGGTAGCTAGGAACGACTTCTTTTTAAGGCAATAGATAATTGCCTTAATCGTTCGCTAACTTCTAAATTCGATTCTTTTGACTTCAACTTCTCAGGTATTTCAGCAAATAGAATTGAATTTCCCTGCAACCATTCATTGAGAGCAACCCCAGTCCAAGTACCTTCTTTGTCTCTAAAACTATCGACTAAACCCTTCAGTTCTTGAATACAGTATGACTCGAAACCAGAGGCACCGAAAATTGCATAGCGTAGGTATTCTTCAAACGCATTAATATCATTCTCTACCTCAAAAGCTACAGAGTCTTGTGGAGATGTCAGGCCTTTAGAAACATCTACCACTATTTGCGTTGCTACCCCAGCAATTTGTGTCGCTACTCCTGCCACTCCTAAGACTTGTTGCCGAAGGTCAGGATTAAATAGTAAATCAGATCCATATTTTACATATTTTTTCAGAATTTTAAAGGCAGCTTCTTCGCCACTATAGTAGTTATCAACAATTTCAATATCTACTCCTAAACTTTTGATGATTTTATTTCGAGTATCACTATTAACTGGGCCACGAATCAGCGCTTCAGCAACTGGACGGGCAAAGCGTAAAAATAATACGCTTAAGCTATTTTCGAGTTTTGCCAAAAAATACTCCTCTGAATTTTCAATTAGCCTAATTTTTACTTGGTTACTTTCCCATAATAAACTTGTCATGTAGTCAACTAATTTTAATGCTTCATCCTTAAGTTCTAAAGCAAGTTGATGAGCAATTGAAGATAAAAGCTTACTAATATCGCCGTACAAACTATCACGCCAAGCAAAATTGGCTTTCATGCGATCGAACTCGGGATTTGAGTTGGCCAGAAAAATCGTATCTTTCTTTTTAAATGTTTCCTCCCTAAGTTTCTTCATTTCTGCCTCAACGATTTGTAAATATCGCTCTCTAAATTTTTCTATTTGAGTGAATGAGTTAGCACTTGAACTCTCTAAGGGTTTGTTGACAACAGAATGTTCGTAATATTTTTGTAAGTCCGCTCTAATTATTTCCCATTTTTGGTTCCACCATTCCGTAAACAAAACTCGGCGATTATTTTCTTCAAATAGCTTTGCTTCTTCAGGATTTTCAGGATAGTTTTTGCTAACTGTAATATAAATCTCTTCAGAAGTGTTGATAATTTTATTGATAGAGGCTTCGCATCTTTTCTTTAAAATAGATACACGCTCAGTGTTGATATAGTTAAATATTTTGTCTTTAATTTCTGGGATGCCCGTGCCATCTTTAGTGATAGTTTCTCCATCGGTAATTCCAGTTAATCTCTTCAACTGAGCTTGAAGGTTACTGGCTTCTCCAATCTCTAGCTTAGTCTGTTCTCCCGCTAAACCATTCAAAATTAAGTAGGCTCCCGCTGAACCATATACAATGCGATCGCTGGGAAGGTTTGCACGCCTTAACCAGTCTAGAGAAGCTTCTTCTATATGTGTTTTAAGGGCCTCTGCACTGGCTAATGAATCAATGCGACTTAAAAAAACAAATAGCTTATCTGCAACAGTAACGTTTTTATCACCAAGTTCTGTAAATTTTATTATTTCTAGTTCCTTTTCTCGGAGGCTAGTAAACCGCTGTACCAATATCACAGCATCACAGTCAGACAGCATCTCTTGTGCTTCATCAACGTGCTTTGCTAAACCAGAATCTAAACCCGGAACATCATAAAAAACAATCCCTTCAGCTTGAGCAAGTTTGTTAGTATAAAGTCGAGCTTCTAAAACAGCGTGAGCATACTTTTCATCTGCTACATACTTCTTTAGCGGTTCTCTAATATCTTCTAGTCTAGTAAAGGGAAAAGTGAGATTACCTTCTCTTTTTACCTGTTGTAAAGTTATTTCGTTTATTTTTATAGTATTTAGGTCTTCTTTCGCCCCTACTTTCTCAAGTTCCTTTAGTAAATTGAGAAACTCTTCTTCAGTTCTCGCTTGTACTTCCAGCCTTTGTTCTGACTCATTTTCAACTGAATAAATTTGGGTGGTTGTAAATGTACATCTTCCTCCCTTCGCTGGAAGTAAATCGCATTCTAGCCAAGCATTAATAAATGTGCTTTTTCCGGCTTTCTCTAGCCCGACAACAGCAATGCGAAACTCTCGCTTTTTGAGTCTTTCAAGTTGGCGGCGAGTTGGTTCTGCTTCTTGTAAAAGTACCTCTTTTAATCGTGCCGGAACTTCAGCTTGGGGTAAAATAGCCAAGTTAAGCGCGTGTCGCTGCACGTTTAGAGCGTCGCTAAGACGAGCCTCATAGTAAGAAGATGCTGTTTTCCAATCCATTTTGGGGTTCCTTAAATCCGGTTAAAGTTTTCTAAACCAGATACAGATAGATATTTTAGACAATCTAATTGTGTAACCCTACCTTCTCCATTAGAAGGGAGATTTCTTTTTAAAATATATGGGACTTTCTGCCCTATCATGTTTTCTCCATCAGTAATGTTAATCCTGACATAAATTTCTCTCTGTTCACTAACAGTTGTAATATTTTCGCCTGTTAATTCTAGACGTGGCTGGATAGTATCTGCATCTTCAGGACTTGTACATAGAAAATATAAGGAATTATCTATGAGTTTTTCTATGTCAGACACATTAATTGGGCTATTGTTTGTTAAATTTCCTACCACTGATGCTGGTACAACAAGACACAAATCTACAGGTTTTGGGATTTTTGATCGTAGTGGAAGGCTATCTGATAGCTGAATTTCGCGACTATCTTCTAATTCTCGTCCTTTATTTTTTATACAAACAACTGTTCCTACCATTAGACATCCTATGAAAAAAATTTGCCATAATTGCATATCATTACCTTCCCAATTATTCCTAACCTTACGTAGATTTTTTAAAAAAATTTTCTCAGCCCGCTTAATTATATTATCATCATTTATCGCTGTTATGTTATTAGGATTCCTTATGAAAAGCTCAATAATCTCGTCGAATTTAGATAAATCATCTTCTATTGATGCGTATGCTTTAACTTGAAAACGCTGACAAACTTCTTGAGCTTGTGAGTTGTCTCCTCCAACTATTATATATATTATTGTGGACAGAACTCCCTTCTTGTGATTTTTAATTTTAGGATAAATCTCTTTCCAAATCGGTTGATACAATTTTTCTATGTTTTGAGCTACTGGATTGTTGGTTTGCGAAGTCATGCCATTATATTTTTTGAATTGAGCAATAATTTTAAATTAACAAAGCTAATTATCAATTCTTCACTTAACTTTCCAAACTTGTTCTAAGCTAGAAAACTCTTCGGCTAGGTTTTGAGCTTTTTGTTGCATAGGTTGCCAGACGTTTCTTTGTTTTTCATAATCTAGAGTAATCTCTTGGTGGGCCTTATCAAGCCTTTCTTGATAACGGTCAAGAATATCACTCTGAACTTTATCTACATTTTTTTTTAGACAATCAATTTGTTCTAGTAACCAGCTTGCAACTTGATTTACTCTTTCTGAGTCTTCCCCTTTTGCCTGCATTACCCACCCTTCAAGTAAATTGTCTACGCTTGGTATATCAGCATTATCGCTAGAACGAGTTCGATATTCGGTTTCATAAATGGTTTTCTTCCCTATCCACAATGTATACCAAGTTCTTTTTTGTCTTGGAACCTGTACTGCTTCCTCCCAATTCTCTTTTCTAATAGGAAATCCTGCTTTAAACCTAAAGTTAAATGTGAAATCACTTTCGACTTTAATCAGTTCTGATTCAGGAAATTTAATTGCTATGTTAGGTGCAATATCATTTGCTTCATTTTCAAAATAAGACAAATGGCAGCGAAACAATTCGGACACAGCCTCATGAATTCTATTTAATTCTTGAGTAGAAATCTGTTTTAATACATCCTGTATAACAATGTTAAGATGGATAGCTAGTTCATTGAGTTCCTCATTAAGTTGTTTGAGTTTATTTTTCTCAGCCTCCGTTCTTGCTTCCATTGTTTTTCCTTCTTTAGCAACGGAAGCCTTGTAGCCTAAGCCAACTAAACGGTTCAAGTTTCTTGCTAGTAAATTTACATTTAAAACATTTGCTCTTTTCAGATTCGGACTGTCTAAATCTACTATCCCAGTCTCTAAAGACTTTGCTACTGCTTCCAATACTTGGTTAATTCCTCTCTGAAACTCATTTTCCCATGAATAGACTGGATGTAATTTTACTCCTAGTTCCTTGTATGGTTTTACTCCTAGTTCCTTGTATGGTTCAACTTCTAGAAGCTCCGAAATTACGGTTCTTATATACTTCACAACATCATCTTCTGACTGTTTTCCAAGAACCTGTTTAACTTTTGTATCTAGTTTTTCAAAAGGCTGTTTTAAATTTGTATCGCTAATTTCTAAGAACTGTTTAAGTGATGCCCTAATCCTTGATATATTTTCGTATTCCTGTTTATAGCGTTCTTCCGAACTATTAAGAATAGCTGTTGTTGTTTGTGTTGCCCATTCCGTTACGGCATTTCCTGCGGATAGATTGAAGCGTTCTATAATTTGTGGGATCACTAACTGTGGAAAGTGTTGAGTAATATGTCCCCTTAAGTTCTGTTGAAATTCCTCTGCATAAGATTTTTGCCATAATGCTTCAGCAACTCGGTTTCGATCGTGTCTAGACCATTTTTGTACGTTACGTGGCAGGACTTCTAATATATCTTCATCAATTAATCCATTAAAATTGTTGTCTGCCTTTTTACAGGCTTCAGCACTATAGATATCATCATTATTGTGGATCTGAAGGGCTAGTAGAGCAGGCCATGTACTAAGTTTGACAACTTGTAACTTCTCAATATCTTCTGTATATTCTTGTAATTGTTCAGTCAATTCGTTTTTTATATCACGTATAGCTTTTTCAACAAAGCGATTTTCTGTTTCAGGCCAATTTTTGTCGGCTCTAAAAACGTCAATCCGATTCAGAGTAAAGAGCATACGTGCAGGAGAACCACCTAAATCTTTTACCTGCTGTACAACTTCTTGCAGTAAGCTTTTTACTTTATGTGCATCGGTTTCTGCACTATTGTATGTGACTATGCACAAGGCCTCTCGGCACTGTTTAATAACATCTGCGTTACCTCGATCGCCCACATACGCCAAACCAGGTAAATCAAGAATTTTTACCCTTGTTCCTTGTGGTAGTTCCAGTTTAGACTCTTTGACAAGCCTGAAAGGGTAAAATATTGTAGATTGTGGGCAAGCTAAATTCGGTTCTTTTTCTCTGTTTTCGATATAACTTATCATTACTTGGTATAAGCGCTGATAAATTTTTTCCTCTCTGATACCTCTCCATTCTCCACATTCCCACAATGCTCCTGGTGTTTCATGGATTATTAGAGACTTTTCCTTGCTATATTCGATTGTGACTGCCCCTGCGCTCATTTCACTTACGGCTACGGGGACAATTTCGGCTCCACATAACAAATTTACCAAAGTGCTTTTCCCACTACTGGTGGTTCCTGTAGTCGCAAGAGTCAGAGTTGGATTACGAAGTGCCTCAACCAGAGTGCTTAAAGCCTGGTCTAATTTACTAGAAAGTTTTTGTATCTCAGGCTGATATGTATCTGGTAAATGTTCAGAAATTTGTGTAGAAAAATTATTCCAGTATTTAGCAAGCAGTTGAGCTTGGAATTCTACTTCGTCAAAAACTTTGTATAATTGTTTACTCATGTTTTCAATACCGGTGTTGATAGTGAATATGTATTCTAGTTAACATATTTGAGTCGCCACTCATAAAGGGCTGACAGCCTCAGTGTCTATATTATGACTCAAGGGTATCATACCCTAGCTGTTAAGATATTCAGGTAAGCTGCAATACTTGAGAGGTAGCATGAGCCCGGCAAGCGAAAAGATTGTCCTTCCCTCTTCCTTCCCCGACCACACTCAACTGCCAGAGGAAGACGGCACTTTCGTCAAGAATTTTCAGGAGCATCCCCAGAGCATTCTTTTAACTGATTCTATCGGGTCGGTATTGCAAGGGCTTCATCCCGATCGGCAATATGCTATAGGGCAAGACTGTGGCATCTATTGGCGAGAAACAGACCCGCTTGAAAAGGGAGCAGAAGCTCCTGATTGGTTCTACGTGCCGAACGTGCCACCAAGACTAGGAAATCAGATTCGTCGCTCTTACGTGCTGTGGCGGGAATTCATGGCTCCGATGATTGCTTTGGAGTTCGCATCGGGAGACGGTTCACAAGAGCGAGACACAACGCCACTATCGTACTCCGAAGTCGAATCGGCGCCAAGACCTGGGAAGTTTTGGGTCTATGAGCGGATCATGCGGATTCCGTATTATGGCATCTATGAGATCAATAGTGGCAGGCTGGAGGTTTACAGCCTGAATAATGGGTTTTACCAGCAGTTGCTTCCGAACGCTCGCGCTCATTATCCGATCGCGCCAATGGGCGTAGAATTAGGACTGTGGCAAGGCAGTTATCAAAACCAGACAATGCTGTGGCTGCGGTGGTGGGACAGCGAGGGCAATTTGCTGCTGACAGGTACAGAACGAGCTGCTGTCGAACAGCAACGAGCTTCCTTAGCAGAGCAGGCTTTGAGTGCAGAAGCCCAAGCACGGCGGGATGCCATCCCTCGGTTGTTGGCAATGGGATTGAATACACAGCAAGTAGCAGAAGCACTCGGTTTATCAGTAGAGGAAGTTAGGCAGCATTCACAATCTTAATGTTGCTTTTTATTAAGAAGTCAAAACATCGCCGATTTTAACTGTGCCGCTGTTGATAATTTTGGCTAACACTCCAGTTTGTGCGTGACCGAATTCCTTTTGGAGTAAACTGAGTAGGGAAATATCCCGATCGCCTGTTTCTGGATTCACTTCTATATTGACACAGCGACCGATTCGTGCTGTAACTTCTATGCGCGCCGTGCCTAATTGAAACTGTTTTCCGATCAACTCAAATTCTGACCAAGCTGCCATACCTTCTAGCACAATGTTCGGGCGAAATCGGCCCACGTCAATGTTTTGAAGAGCGATTTCTGTTAATTGGTCTAATGTGGCTTGACTGAGTAAAGAAATGTGTACTGGTTCTCGATCGGGATAACGAGTTTCGCCGCTGGTGTCGCCGACTAAGTGCAAAGGTGCAAACTGCGGGTGTCTCGCTTCTTTTGTGGGTTCAATTGCCGCCAGATATTCGGTGAAAAAAGTGCCGATGCGATCGCGCCCCGCTGCTGTGTTCGTTTCTGCCGATAACACTTCAACTCCTTGACGCTTGACTGTTAAAACCCCCGTTTCCGGTTGATAATCACATTCTAAAGCTGCTAACAAAGGCCAATCGTTTTGGACAGCAAAATTTTTTTTGCTCATCCAACGCATATTTTGGGGGGGCATCTTTGCAGCTTCAGGATTATCTGCAAACATTAAGGCAAAAGCTCGATCGCCCTTAATTCCGTGTCCTGCTGTTAAAGCAAACTCCGACATTTCTTGCGGTGTCAGCCCTTTAATTGGATAAATAAATAACTGTTTTATTGTTGCTACTGTCATATTTTTTTTAGCTGTGCTTCAATTTAACCTAAACTTTTCTCCCCCTTACTATAGCAATCCTAAATAATTCGTAATTTTTTTACCTCACCCCAACCATCCCCTTACCAAAGGGAGGGACTAAGAAATTCACAAATGATTTAGGATTGTCATAAGGCGGGCTAGGGGGGTCTAAGCTATTTCCCAACCCTTAATAAAATTGCTATAAAAACCCAATTAAGCTAGCAATTCATAGCGGCGGATATCTGGAGGCCCAACGGCCAAACCGTCTAATTTCTGCACGGCGTCTTGAATGTGAGTTGAACCGAGATGTAGTTCGAGCAAATTTGCACTTTCCCACTCTTCAACAAAGGTAAAATCTGTGGGATCGGCTTGATTTTGCAGGAGTTCGTATTTGATGCAGCCTTTTTCTTTGCGAGTGGGCTCCATAATGCTCAGCAGCAGAGATTTAAGTTCTGCTACTTTGTCAGGAAAGGCAGCGAGGCGGGCAACTACTCGCAAGGTTGTTTTGGACATAGGAGAAAAAAGTCACAGATAGGACGATCGAATTTACCGATTTTTATTTGGCAAACTCAACAATAGAGGATTTTACTTAAAATAACCTAAACAGGTCGATCGGTCAATCGATTTTAGATTTTAGATTTTAGAATTGAAGCATTCACTTCACGGATAAATTCGGGGGGCAAGTTTCATCGGATACAGGTTTTTTATTTCTGGACGGATGAAT
This sequence comes from Microcoleus sp. S13_C5, assembly GCF_036700845.1. Taxonomy (NCBI): domain Bacteria; kingdom Bacillati; phylum Cyanobacteriota; class Cyanophyceae; order Oscillatoriales; family Microcoleaceae; genus Microcoleus; species Microcoleus sp. S13_C5. Next base: position 16,728 of record NZ_JAUBPR010000028.1, on the reverse strand, counting down.
CCGGGAGCTTGTATCCTGGATGCTTTCGGTCAACCGCAGTAAAATTAGTCCAGGACGCGCTCAAATCTCAGGAACCCGGTTTCTTCCAAAATTCTTCGTTACTAAGCGCAGAGCGTCGTAGAAACCGGGTTTCTTGAGATATTTTGGTAAATACCGGAGGAACTCAATCTTTGGGATAAAATCGCTTGTTTTCTGTAGAATATTCCCAGGCGAGATCCTCCGGGTCTTTTTCGCGGCTCCACTGAGCAAACTCCGGCTTAAGTTTCCACTTGCCGATCGTAGTTGCGTGAACTTTGAACCTGCGAGAGAGTTCCGTCTGCGTAAAAGAGATTTTGGGCTTTTGAGGAGTCTTGGTTTGAGCAAGGGGGAATAAATTTGGTTTTTTATCTTGTGCTTTTTCCCGATTTGTGGGAGGCTCTTGAACAGCTATTCCCGCATTAGCTGTTTCGCTTTGATTGGCAGGTGGAGCTATTTGAAAATAATACAAAATTCCGCCTTGTTCCGTCACTTCAAAATCCGCTGCAAACTCAGAGGCTCGTTCGTCGAGATACTCTTGAACCTTTTCCCCGGGGAGTTTCGCATTCATCGCCAAATCCAAAGCCGTAACTCGCCCTTGATTTTCCTTGATCAACTTATAGAAAACCGAGTCTAAATGAGCGAGTTTGTGTTTTTGCTGCTGCTGGTAGAGCCTGCAAGCCCAAGCAATGCCCGCTGTGGTGGCGATCGCCCAAAACATCCTTCCCGACTCGAAACTGGCAACCGCCGTCAAGGAAATAGGCAAAAGCAGGGTAAGATATCCCCAAATGCTTCCCTTCTTTAGGTTATTGCTGTTTTTGACCATAGTTCCTAAACAGGTACGTAGTTTAGCTTAGTAGAGCGTGTCTGAATGCCGCGAAAGTTTTTCGACAGTCGATATATCGGCTAATCGCTGACTCACTCTACTATAAAATCCCAGAATCTACTTTTTTTTGCAACCGAGGGTTCATGTACTTTTTTCGCAAACAGATTGCCATCCTGCTGATAGTTGTTGCTTGCTGTACGCTGACGATTAGTTGCAGCGATAGCCGAGCTGTCCAGTGTACTAAATTTATTGAAATTGTCAACAAAGGCAACGCTCTCATTGATGTTGATAAAGACAGCAACGATGCTGCAACGAACGACAACTTAGCTAAAAATTTGAACGTGATAGCCAAAGAACTTGAGGCTCTGCGAATAACAGATCCAACCCTCAAAGAAATTCAGAAGCCATCGGTTAAATCCTTCCAGGAAATTAGTCAAGCACTCGGCGACATAAGCAAAAGCCTTCAGGCTGGCAATCTAGCTTCTACAAGTATAGAAGGTCGAGAGCAAATCCAAACAGCTCAAGCAGATATTATTAGAGCCGGCCAACAGGCGAATCAAGCAGCCGCAAATCAAGACGCTTTGACTAGCAAACTGATTAATTATTGTAAGAGCGATCGCTAAAGGCTAAGATTTTTGAGTTTTGAGATGGCCACGCGAACCCCAACAACCCACGGCAGGTGAATGAATTTGAGGAAGGCGTCGCCTTCACCTACTATCTACCCCTTTGCAATTACCCAATTTAGTGATGAATTTCTAGATTCAAAATATAGCGACCGAGTTGTACTTTGTCCGACCACAACTCATATTCTAACTGCAAGTGATCCGGTTCCGGCTTTCCTGTCAGCGTCAAGTTGCGAGTGAAGTTGCGGAGCCGCAACTGTTCGGGAGTCGCCAAGGATTCACCCTGAAGCCAATAACGGCTCAGGCCGTACATTCCTCGTTCCCAGCAGTGGCGGTAACTGTATTTGCCGTTTCCTTGCATCGTCATAATGACTCGATAGGGCGAAACTTCTAGCCAGAGCAACCGGGGTTTTGTAGTTGGGGGTAAGATTGTAACTTGCTCGGCAGATTTGTCGGAGCCGTCGGAAAATTCGCGATCGATTATTGCTGGTTCGTGCAACAACAAGTGAAAGCGATCCCGGTCTTTTTGATAAACCGTAGCAGCGGTTTCAACGACTGACCACAAAGGTAAATCTGTGGATACCAGCGATAAACTTACAGGCTTGCGGTGGTGGGTCAGCATAAATAAAAGTTTAGGAGTTGTGGTGGATCGGGCGGTTTGAGATTTGAGATTTTAGACTTTAGATTTTAGATTGGCTGGGTTCCAAATTCCGGAGCTTTTGCTTAAAAAAATGAAAAATCTACAACTTGCAATCGAAAATCTAAAATTGTTCAGTCAAACTTCAATCATCGGGTCGATAACTGAGAGCAGGAGATGAAATCTAAGCAGATACACGGATAATATTTGTGAAATTAATGTGAAATCCGTGCCGTTGCGTCCGCACTCCCGTGTCATCGAGAACTGACAGCGGAGTCTCCGGGCGAGTTTAATCAGGCTTTAAGTTAACCGGACACATTGGGAAAAAACCCGCAGGCCGTACAAAAGACGACTAACTTAGGACTGGGAAAAAGGTAGGATAGCTAACGCCATCCAATCCTAGTTTATCTCAATGCAAGCTGACATTATAACTACTACGCTTCTTGACAAAAGCCAAACTTTAAGCATTCAAAAACCGGCCTCGGGCTTGTCGCTGATGGGGAGGATTCGAGTTCCGGGGGATAAGTCGATTTCTCACCGAGCTTTGATGTTGGGTGCGATCGCCCAAGGTGAAACTACTATTGAGGGACTACTCCTAGGAGAAGACCCCCGCAGCACTGCTAAATGTTTCTCGCTCTTGGGAGCCAAAGTTTCTGAACTCAACGCGGAACGGGTGAGGGTCACGGGCGTCGGAATTGGCGAGTTAGAGGAGCCTGTAGAAGTCTTGGACGCGGGCAATTCCGGCACGACGATGCGGCTGATGCTGGGAATTTTAGCCTCTCATCCGGGGCGTTTTTTTGCGGTAACGGGTGACAGTTCTTTGCGATCGCGCCCGATGTCGCGCGTCATTAAACCGCTGCAACAAATGGGAGCGCAAATTTGGGGCCGAAAAAGTAATTCTTTAGCTCCCTTAGCGATACTAGGACAGCAGTTAAAACCGATTCACTACCATTCTCCGATCGCCTCGGCTCAAGTTAAATCTTGCATTTTGCTCGCCGGTTTGATGGCAAGCGGAGAAACTACAGTCACAGAACCCGCTCTGTCGCGGGATCACAGCGAGCGGATGCTGCGAGCGTTTGGAGCCCAATTGAGCGTCGATCCAGAAACTTGTAGCGTGACAGTCACTGGGCCGACACAACTGCAAGGGCAGAATGTGATTGTACCGGGGGATATTAGTTCGGCGGCATTTTGGCTAGTTGCTGGGGCGATAGTCCCCGGTTCCGAGCTCGTAGTCGAAAATGTCGGCGTCAACCCAACTCGTACAGGCATTTTGGAAGCTTTGGAAATGATGGGCGCCGATATTGAACTGCAAAATCAGCGAGAGGCGGCTGGGGAACCGGTAGCGGATATTTTGGTTCGCAGTTCCGGCCAATTGCGGGGATGCACCATTGCGGGCGACTTAATTCCCCGACTGATTGACGAAATCCCGATTTTGGCCGTAGCGGCGATCTTTGCGTCCGGTACTACAATAATTCGAGATGCGGCCGAGTTGCGAGTCAAAGAGAGCGATCGGCTGGCCGTGACTGCTGCCGAACTCAACCGCATGGGAGCGCAAATTTCCGAGTTACCCGACGGTTTAGAAATTACCGGGGGAACTCCTTTGACGGGTGCGGATGTTGACAGCTACACCGACCACAGAATCGCCATGAGTTTGGCGATCGCAGCGCTCAACGCCACAGGTATTACTAACATTCACCGGGCAGAAGCTGCTGCCATTTCCTACCCCGACTTTACCGCCACTTTGCAACAAGTTTGCCATCCAAATTGAGAGCGGGAGAGTGGGAGAGGGAGGAGTGGGAGATTAGGAGATTAGGAGAGGGGAGAGTGGGAAAAATTCTCTTTCTTCCTTCTTCCTTCTTCCTGACATCCGTTACATCCGTTACATAATCCGTTGCCGAACTTCCCTCTTCCTTCAACATCCGTTTAAGAATCTTTACCTACAACTTGTTCTTTTAAAGAATCAATTTCCGTTAACAACTCTTGGCGGTTAGAAGCCTTGAGCAGATAGCGGTAAACAAACCAACCCGTATATCCCATGCCAATTAACTCAAAAACTGGAGCTACCAAAGGGACATCATTAAGAGCACCTAAAACTCCCAGCATTACCTTAATACTAATACCACCTGCCAGAATTAAACCAACAGTTATGAGGGGCTTTTGGTAGTCAGCAAAAAAATTAGAGAGATAGGCTGGAAGTTCCGACAAAATTGTAATAACTTGGTCTTTAATATCTTGGAACTGGCTGGTCGGTGTTTCTGTGGTTGTCACTGTAGTCATGACCCCCGGTTTGTCCTCCACCAGATCTACTGTCACGACTTCAGTGATTGTTTGTGTCTCGTCCGAAAAGTTAGCTTGTGTCATTGAATACTTCCTCCGTTGTCAGGTAAAATTGCAGGCTGTGAATTGCTGCCAGTATAATTCTCCGGCAATTAGCACAGCATCCGCGCTGCAGGGACTAATTGATGAGACTAAGGCAGAGTTTCACAAATTGCAAGCAAAAATAACGATATGACTTGATTTTAAACAATTGCCTTCGCTGCCAAATCGGTCTTTTGACTCATTTTTTCACTTGATCGAGGTCGATTTGATTCGGGCAAGGGCGTCCTTGTTCAAAGTCGGTGATATTGCCGATCGTAGTTTCGGCGATATTTTTCAAAGCTTCCTCGGTGAAAAAAGCTTGATGTCCGGTAATCAGGACGTTGGGAAAAGTCAGCAAACGCTGAAAAACGTCGTCTTGAATGACGTGATTTGACAAATCCTCAAAAAACAGATCCGTCTCTTGTTCGTAAACATCTAATCCGAGGTAGCCAATTATACCAGACTTTAGTCCTTTGGTAACAGCTTCAGTGTCAATCAACTGACCGCGGCTGGTATTGATCAGCATCATCCCCGGTTTCATTTGCTCGATCGCCTCTGCACCGATCAAATGGTAAGTTTCCGGCATCAGCGGACAGTGGAGGCTGACAATATCAGAGGCGGCGAACAGTTCCGGGAGTGCGACGTATTTCATGCCTAGGGCGAGGCAATCTACGTTTTGGAAAACATCGTAACCCAGGAGGCGACACCCGAATCCGTGCAGAATTTGGCCAGTAATTGCGCCAATTCTGCCAGTCCCGACGATTCCCACCGTTTTCCCGTGGAGGTCAAAACCCAACAAGCCGTCTAGGGCGAAATTGCCTTCGCGGACGCGGTTGTAGGCGCGGTGGATTTTACGGTTGAGGGACAACATCATAGCGACTGCGTGTTCCGCAACGGCGTAGGGAGAATAAGCAGGAACTCGGAGGAGAGTTAAGCCTAAATCCTTCGCTGCTGCTAAATCCACGTGATTGAATCCGGCAGATCTCAGGGCCAGCAAGCGGACTCCTTTTTCGGCGATCGCCCCGAGCGTTTTCGCGTCCAAGCAGTCGTTCACGAAGGCGCAGACGGCCGGAAATCCAGCAGCCAAAACGCTGGTTTCTAGGGTCAAATGCGGTTCAAAAAAAACCAACTCGTGTTGACCGCCGACATTGGCTGCTGTCAGAAAAGTGCGATCGTAGGATTTGGTATTAAATACGGCTACCTTCATGATTTTGCCTGCTAATCCAGTAATAGTTGGCAGTTCTTCCCAGCTTAGCTCCAAAGCTTACTTTTTTTATTAAATTTATTAAGCTACACTAAGCAGTAATCATTAATCTGCCATCACCCACGAGAGAACCAGATGCGAAAAAAACTCAAAACAATCCTCTATGAAATTTTAGAAGTCTCAGATAGCAATAATTTCTACAGCTTAGCAGATGATCTAATTATTCCTTCCTTAATAGTTTTAAACCTTACAGCTTTTATTGCTTCCACTTCCCCAAGCTTTTCCCTAGGACACAAACAACTTTTTGAATATATCGAAATTTTTTCCTCTTTGGTCTTTACACTAGAATATGTTTTGAGGATGTGGGTGTGTACCGTCGATCGCAAATACAGCCACCCGATTTGGGGAAGACTTAAATACGCTCTCACACCGCTGAGCCTGATCGACTTGATTTCTATTTTACCCTTTTACTTATTGTTGTTATTTCCCCAATTAAGATTTGTTTATATAATTAGCATTCTGCGCTTATTACGCTTGATAAAAATCAGCAGGTATTCTGAGTCGGTGCGAACTTTGGGTTCAGTCTTATACGCTAAAAAAGAGGAATTACTAGCTACCGCTTTTGCCGTTTTTATCTTATTGATTTTTGCATCTAGTCTCATGTATTTTGTGGAATCATCAGCCCAGCCTAAATCTTTTGGGAGCATCCCCGATGCAATGTGGTGGGGAGTTGTGACTCTAACTACTGTCGGTTACGGCGATATTTATCCCATCACTCCTATCGGCAGATTTTTAGGATCAATATTAGCATTTTTGGGCATCGGAATTTTTGCTTTGCCTGCGGGTATAATTTCTTCTGGTTTTTCCGAGGAATTGCAAAGGAAAAAGCAACAAAAAACACCGGAAAATTTAGAACCATCTGCCAATTCTCAATCGGTAGAAATGTTGACGGAGAGGGAGGTAATTTTTGAACAAAAGCAAATGGCGATCGCACTTCACATCGAAAGTTCATGCGAGTTGATGAAAATGTGTGTTCAAACGGCACAACTGAAGTTAGGAAGTGATTTTCAAAATGAACAAATTATTCGCGATTTAGCTATTCATCTGTACAATGAAGCCGTTTGCAAATTCGAGCTGTAATTAGAGCTAGATATTATACCTCTTACCAAAATAGCCAATTCTCTTAAAATTATCTGCTTTTCATCGGCATTGCATCTACGGTTTCTCGCTCCATCAAAGATTTATGTAGTAATAAGTCTATTCTCTTTCATTTGATGTCCTGTAAAATAACGGTTAGCAGGTTTGTACAGAGGAATAAAATTCTCAATACAAACCAATAATTAATTACCAATCTGGCGGTAAATTGTAATACTCGAGAGTTAATTTATCTGCCAGCAAATCTTTAGTTCTTCTGTCAATTTTAATCTCACCGTCCGCCAAAACTAAGGCTCTTTGAGTGGTTTTCCCAATCCAATTCAAATTGTGAGAAGCGATCAAAATTACCTCGATCGGCAATTGGGACAAAACCTTAGCCAAATGACGCCGCCACGAGGGATCGAGTCCGTTCGTCGGCTCGTCTAAGATTAAAATTGCCGGCTGTAATGCTAAAATTGCTGCCAAGGCTGCTAATCTTCTTTGGCCTCCCGAAAGTTCGTGGGCCGAACGGTTGGCAAATTCTACTAAACCGAATTCGTCTAATAGTGATAAAGCTCGATCGCGCGCAACTCCCGGCGGCACTCCGTAATTGCGGGGGCCGAACATGACATCCTCTAAAATAGTCGGCATAAATAGCTGGTCATTAGCATCTTGAAAGCAAAATCCAATCTGCCTGCGCGCCTGCGATAACGTCTTCGGTTCCAACTTTTTTCCCTGCACTCTAATCTCACCGGATTGAGGCATTTTTAATCCGATCAAGTTTTCGAGCAAAGTGCTTTTACCAGCACCTGTCAGGCCAAGTAGAGCAACTCTTTCTCCCGGTTGCAAAGTAAAAGAAATTCCCCGCAATACTGGCTTTTGATCGGGATAGCCAAATACTAAGTCTTGCACTTCGATTGTTGGTGGGGATTTGAGATTAGTCATCCGATTTTAGATTTTAGATTTTAGATTTTAGATTGAATAATTTCTACTTGTTCCCCGGTTCTGCCTGCGAAGGCAGATGCTTTGGCTCTGCCTCCAACTTCCCTCCGCAAGAAGCGAGGCAGAGCGTCTGGACATCAGTTGCCAGGCAGAGCTTGGGAACCAGTTAATTACCCATTCCCAATTACCCATTCCCAATTACCGTAAGAAGCTGTTGTTAATCCGGCTACTATTAACATTGTTATTGTCAGCCAGAGTCGCTCTTTTGGTGTCGATTTTGAGTCTGCGGGCCAACTTCCTTGATATCCCCGAATTAGCATGGCTGCGTGTACTCTTTCTGCGCGATCGAGACTTCGCAAATAAAGCGCTCCGATCATGGAAGCACTGGCGTAACGCAGCCATCCTCCGGCGCCGGACAAGCCTCGGAGTTGGGCGGATATTTTCATGCGGTTGACTTCGGCCAGCAGAATTTCTAAGTATTGTCCCGTTAAAAGTACAATCTCTTGCAAACCTGCTGGTAGGGGTAATCCTTTGAGGGCGATTCCGAAACTGTGGGGCGGCAAAGTTAGCAGAAAACTGTTCATAATTAGCAGGCAAATTAGGGAACGCAGCAACAGAAAACTGGCACGTTCCCAACCTTGCGGCAGCACTAATAAGGAGAGAAAAAGTAATTCTGCTCCCAACAGTTGCGCTAGGGTTCGTACCGGAGCCCTGAGCCAAAACGACCAAAAAAGTGCGATCGCCCCATAAATTCCCAGCCACAGCCAAGCGCCAGTATTCATAAAACCAATGCCGATGACAATTGTCAAAGACAGGCGCAATCGAAAAGGTATAGAGAGTTTAGCCATCTTTAGGTTTTACCACCAACTGAGCAATACCAAAGGCCGCGCCGAAGCTGAAGGCAGACCCCAAAAGTCCAGCAATGCTAGTACCAATAGGCTGTTCTTCTAATCCTTTAACTGTGTAATCTGCTAAAGGAGTAGGATTTTCGATCGCCACAGCTTCTTTATCTTTAAAGCCGTGTTTTTCGGCTACCGCTTCTAACCCGTCAGGCCAACTTGAAGCAAACAGCGAAAGCACCCCGGAAATTAATAAAACTCCGATTACTGGCACTACCCATTTCTGCAATTGCGGCTGTTCTCCCGGCAGTAAATCCGGCCGCACTTTGACGAGATAAGTTAAAACGCCGCCTGTAATTACCCCTTCGCCAATCCCAATTAAAATATGTACGCCTACCATTCCTGGGAGCGCGATATTGAGCCCTACTGTACCAGAAATTGCCAGTTCGATCGCCACACAAATCGAAGCAGCCACAACGCTAAGGGCGGCGGCGATGCCCGCGGCTAGGGGCAAACGATTTCTGGAACCTCCCAAGAGTTGCTGCAATGGCTGCAACAGCCACCAGCCCACCCAAATGCCAACTAGCCCCATGTTAAAAATATTGGCTCCCAAGGCGGTGATGCCCCCGTCGGCAAACAAGACGCTCTGAATTATAAAAACTGTGCTCATCGCTAAAGTTGCCGCCCAAGGGCTCCCCAAAACGACGGATGCGAGCGCCCCTCCCAACAAGTGGCCGCTGGTGCCGCCGGCTACAGGAAAGTTGATCATCTGGGCTGCAAATACGAAAGCTGTAGTTAAGCCCATGATTGGGGCTTGTCGAAGTCCAAGACTGGCGCGGGTTCGATTCAGGGCAACTGCAATTACTGCTGCACTTGCTATGCCGGTGGCAACGGCTACTGGCGGTGAAAGGAAACCATCAGGTATGTGCATCGATCTATCCCAAACGAGAGAAGTTCCAACTCTTTAGTCAACTATTTTTTACAAAAATTTAAAACCCCCTCTGGGGGCATTAATGCGATCGAGCGATCGGGGGGTTTGCGGCGGGCGATCGCTTATTCGATATAGATTAGCGCCTCTGGGGCAGGATTTTGAGCCGGAGAAATTTTACATTAAATAATCCTGAAGAATTATTCGGATATTTTACAGACCACCTGCAAATAGAAGCTTTTTGATAAGAATTATCAATATTTGTTTACAGATTTACAAGCAAAATGTATTCAGCGTCAAGCTCAAACAAGAATATTAAAAAAATATAAAGAAAAAACTGAAAATCCCTAATTGGTTTTATTCTCAACTCTTGAGAATAAGTTGCATTAATTTTTTGACCACAGCAGCAGCGAAATTGGGCTAAAGCTGGTCAAGTCGTAATTATTGGGTGTTCTAGAAACGAAAAAGCCTCAATTATTGCGAGTTGATATAGTTAGCAGTAGGTTTGCAGTTGTCACTAGCGCCAATGTGCGATCGGCTTTTCCCGCACGGGCTGCATTATCAAGAAACTCACAATACTAATGCGCTTATTCTCAAGTAATTTTCCGACCAACCTACAGGAGGCCCGCCAGTGGTGCAGCACTCAACACCAGACTCAACTACCAATTTAGTTACATCTGAATTTCCCAGACAATTAGATATTGCTCAAGTTTCTATCTACGGACTGAGTTTTTTATCGGCTGGTATGTTTCTGTTTTTACCTTTAGTCAACCTACTGCATCCCAGCCATTGGCAACGATTGATGGGAACCATTCACGGCTTAGGCGCAATGTTTGCAATGGTAGTGATGGTTTACACGGGACATTTAGCTTTCCCCTTGCTGCGGGGTGCCGGTAAAATCTTGCCGCAAATGCGTACATTAGCCTTTTGGTCATCTATTTTGAGCTTTTTAGCCATAGCTACCGGGAATTGGGCTTATATGCGTTATCGGGCAGGCATGGACTTTGGCGGAGCTCGGGCTTGGCTGAAAGAAAACTCGCCTTTAGGGCAGTATGTTTTGATGGAATATCACGAGTTTAGCGTCCTGTTTACCCTGCCATTAGCAATAGCTTGCACCTGGATTCTGTGGACTTACGGCGATGCAATTTTAGAAAAGCAGAATCGCCAGGTTTTAACCGCAACCTGTGTAGCTTTGATGGCGCTAATGTTTTTTTCAATGGGTGGCATGGTAAGTGGAATTGGCGTTGCAAAAATTCATGCTTTGTAGTCAGCATTTGCCAATTATCCACAACTATCAATCGATCGACTCTCAACTCTCAACTCTCAATCGATTGACTCTCAGGGCGGACAAGGTGGCACTGCCCCTACCCACTATCAACTATCATAGGAGATTTGTGAAATGACCAGACAATTATCCCGCCAAAGCCATGCGGGTGATGAACCTTTTTACGGAAAATTTTGGAGCAAATTAAAACACTTTCCCAACGGTTTAGCTGAGGGTTCGGCAACTGCGCCTAGCGTTTCGGGCCCGGCAGCAGCAGCAATAGTTAGCGCTGCAATTGGTTGTTTCACAATGATGGTGAGTCACCATTTAGGGGACACATCCAAAGAGATAAACGAAATGCTTTGGAACCTGGGTAGTTGGATTCCGGGAAGCAAGACTAATGATGAATTGTGGGGCAACATCGGCAGCTACACGGGCAAAGAAACTATGTTGCTTGTCGGTTGGCTGGTCAGTTGGCCAATTCTGCATCTGCTGTGGAAAAATCAGCAGATTAAAAGTCGCACCATATTTTTCTGGATGTTTGCTTTGTTAGTTGCTGCGACAGCTATGTCCTGGCATCCTCTCTTCCCCTATTTGCCGTTAACTTAAATAATGTGAGGTTTGATAATGGAAACAAAAAATAAGCCGCTCCCAGCCAGGGAGATGCACAAAATAGTTTGGATTAGTATGGGAGTTTTGACTCTTTTCTTTGTGACTTTTCCTATCTCAATGTGGCGCGTCAGCCAAAAAAAAAAGTTTCTCGGTTCCCACGTCAAGTCTTTGACAATCGAGGGGAAAAAACCGGATAATGCTATTGCTAAGGGGCTTGCCCAACCAGCTATTGCGAGTAGCAGTGCGCTTGCGACTACAAATAATTCCAGTTTAGTTGTTGACAGCCAAAAAAAGCTGCCTGAGAAGTCTCCAAAGGTTGTACCTTTCACTAATAAGTCTACTGAAACGGCTATTGCGAGTAGCCGTACAGATAAGACTTTCCAAGCTGTACCTGTATCAGCAGGCCAGCAGGAAGTTCAGGCGGTGGATGGACCAAATCAGACAGCAGAAATTACGGATCGCGTAAAACTAGATGAGTTAGCTCTAAAAGTCTACGATCACATCGATCGAAGTTGGCAAACTAGCCCTACGTTCAATCAAAATCTAGTCTATCGAGTCAGTACAAGTCAAGATGGGGCGATCGGCAATTTCGAGCCGCTCAATCAACCAGCCAAGGATTACACCCAAGAAACTCCTTTGCCAAATCTGCTGAAATCTTCCGAAACTAGCAGCAGTAACAGTGCAGCACCAGTCGCTAAGTTTACTGTAGTGTTTGCTCCTACGGGAACCTTAGAAGTTAACCCGTAGCTCACATACAACATCTCTCCGGTAAGGTGCGCCATCCGCACCTTACTTTTCATTTTTCACTTAAATGTGATATTATAAACAGCGCCCTCTAAGGCATTCTACATCTAAAACAACAAATGAAAGAACTTGACGAAAAAAAAACTCAGGAACTGCTATGCACCATCATGGAATGGGAACTAGCAGGTGTCGTGCGCTACACTCACTATGCACTAATGGTGACAGGGCCAAACAGGATTCCCATCGTGCAGTTTTTTAAAGCACAAGCCACGGAATCCCTACTCCACGCCCAACAAGCAGGAGAAATTCTCACCGGTTTAGAGGGGCATCCTAGTCAGAAAATTGCTCCCATCGAAGAAACCTACAAACACTCGGTGAAAGACTTATTGGAAGAAAGTTTAAATCACGAGAAAAAAGCGCTCAAAAAGTATAAATCTTTACTTGAAGTTGTGACTAACTCCAGCGTTTATTTGGAAGAATATGCCCGCAATCTGATTGGACAAGAAGAATTGCACCAAGTAGAATTAAAAAAAATGCTGCGGGATTATAGTTGATTTAATCATTGGTTATTGGTTAGTGGCGAGTTGTTATTTCCAATGACCAATGACCACGGCTCCATGCCCAGGCCCCATCCTCCATGATTATAAAAAATGAATTTTAGCGAAGCGGTACCGACTTTTGTAATTACCCTGCGCGAAGGCGTAGAAGCCGCCTTAGTCGTAGGAATTGTACTAGCTTGTCTCAAAAAAGCCGAGCAAAGTCACCTCAATTCTTGGGTTTATGCAGGTGTCGCAGCCGGCATTGCTGCTAGCGGTTTTGTGGGTGTTCTCTTCAATGGATTGCTCGCAGCACTATCAACATCAGAGCAGCCTTACGCACCAGTAATTAAACAGCTATTAGAGGGCGTGTTGGGCATTGGGGCGATCGCAATGCTAAGCTGGATGCTAATTTGGATGACTCAGCAAGCGCGCTTTCTCAAAGCAGAAGTTGAAGGAGCAGTTACAGCAGCTTTGACAGAAAATAGCAATGCTGGCTGGGGCGTATTTGGCTTAATTTTTATTGCGGTACTGCGCGAAGGTTTTGAAACAGTTATATTTGTCAGCGCTCAGTTTCAACAAGGTTTGAGCCCCGCTTTGGGAGCTTTGGGCGGTTTGACAGGGGCGGCAATCATTGGCGCGCTACTGTTCAAGTGGGGTGTCAAAATTGATATCCGCCTGTTTTTCAAGTTTATGGGGATTTTGTTGCTGTTAATTGTGGCAGGTTTGGCAGTATCTGCACTCAAACATTTTGACCAAGCCGCTGGGATTTTGTCGCAGATGAATAGCAAGTATGCAGCGATTTGTTTTTATTACGAGCGCCTCGCACCAGTCCACTCTTGTATTTTAGGGCCGATGGTGTGGAATGCAGCGGAAATTTTGCCCGATCGGCAATTTCCGGGAGTGATTCTCAAAGCACTGTTTGGATACAGAGATCGACTTTATCTCGTCCAAGCAGCGGCTTACACAATATTCTTAGCCACCATCGGCGGTCTTTATTTCCAAAAATTAAGCTCTAAGGCGAGTGTTCCTAACCAAAATACTCAGCCAGCTCGATCGCAAACTCGCCCTCAGTAGGTATGCAAGCGGTTGTTATCGGTTGTTTTTCTGATTCCAGGGCGATGAAAAAATTAGCCCCACAGGCCAAAAATTGTGAGGGTGCGGGATTGATTATTTGACTTTTCTGTGATATCAATTAATAATTGCAATATTTTTATTTATTTTATAAATAGTCATATTAATATTATTTAATAATACCGTCAATACGCCAAAAAAGCAAGCCCTACCCCCTCAAAAAACACAAAAATTTTATAAGCAAAATTAACTAACTTAAAAAATTTACAGTTAACGGTTAACAGGGTTATGCAAAACGCGGACTACCGTTAGGGCTATCCTCTGAAGCCCCAGGCGCACCCTGCAAAAGTTAAGGCGGTTCTTGGCGACCAAAAATCTGCCCCCAGCAAGATTTTGGCCCAACAGTTTTCTGATAAGGCCTCTTAGGGCTTATAATTAGTACAAGAATATTTACAGAGTCCCGAAAGTTCTTAATCAACCTTATAATCCTTAATGAAGCTTAAAATTAAAAAATTGTTCGTTAAAGTTACCTGGAACCCCCAGAAGGCTGTAGGATCTGCCATTCGGTTAGCGGTGAGATAAATAATGATGCCTCGGATACTTGTTATTGATGATGACGCGGCGATCGCCGAACTCGTAGCAGTCAACCTAGAAATGGCTGGCTACGAAGTCACCCAGGCAGAAGACGGCATCAAAGGTCAGGCGCTAGCAATACAACTGCTCCCCGACCTGATCATGCTAGACCTCATGCTGCCTAGAGTAGACGGATTCACCGTATGTCAGCGTTTGCGGCGTGACGAGCGCACCTCAGACATTCCCGTCTTGATGTTGACAGCCTTAAGTCAAACTCAAGACAAAGTAGAAGGCTTCAACTCCGGCGCCGACGACTACCTGACCAAACCATTTGAATTAGAAGAGATGCTAGCCCGAGTGCGAGCTCTACTAAGGCGCACAGACCGCATCCCCCAAGCTGCCAAACACTCCGAAATTCTGAATTACGGCCCGCTGACCCTTGTCCCCGAAAGGTTTGAAGCTGTTTGGTACGATCAGACAGTCAAACTGACCCACCTAGAGTTTGAGTTGCTGCACTGCTTGCTTCAGCGCCACGGTCAGACAGTCTCTCCCAGCGAAATTCTCAAAGAAGTGTGGGGTTACGACCCCGACGACGACATCGAAACTATTCGTGTACACATCAGACACCTGAGAACCAAGATGGAGCCCGATCCCCGACATCCTCGGTACATCAAAACCGTATATGGGGCTGGTTATTGCCTGGAGTTGCCCAACAACGAGCAAGTAGCTGAAGAAACCAAATCCTCTGCTTGAGCTAGCGCGCCAGATGCAACAAGCAGTTAAAAATTCCGCTAGAAAAGCCTGAGAGCAAATGCTCTCAGGCTTGGTTGTTTGGAGTTTGAGATGAATATGTCAACAAGTAGGCATTAACTCTCTTGATTCGGAAAAAAACGGCTCTTCAGTAGCTAGTATGCTAAACTATAGCAATCCTAAATGATTTATGAGATAGCTAGAATCACTACATAAGTTCTCTATGTTACAAGAGTTAACGGAATTTATCTAATCTAATCCCGATCCCCGTGAGTTGAAACGAGCAATTACCGTCTCTATGAAGCTTAAAGGATATAAGCAACGAGAGATTCAGGAAAGTCTATCAGTCAGTTCTGGCTTTATTAGTAAATGGACTCAGATATTCGCCCTGCAAGGTGTATCTGCTCTCAAGCTGCCTTATAAGGGTTCTGTGGGATATTTAAAACATGAGGAACGAGCAGCCATCATTGATTGGCTACAAAAAAATAATTATTGGAATTTAGGAAAACTAAAAGCTTATATAGAGGAGCGGTATGAGATTGTTTTTAGTTCTCAGCAGAGTTACTATAGCGATCGCAAATCATTCGTAAATTAATTAAGGGTTCGATCGAGCAGCAGTTCCATTGAGTGTTGGTTCAAAAATACCAAATTTGTGTAACTTGAGAAAGTCAAAGCTTTGTTCCTGTATGGTAAAATTGAAAAACCATTTAACCAAGGCAAAAGAACTGAGCCGATTCCCAAATTTTCTCAACCAAGTCTTGGCATTTAGCCAAATATCTTCTACGGGATTCTGCAGGCGGAGCATTGGGAGCAAACAATAAGCTGTTGCACATTTAAACTGTGATACAAGCATTACCCTTATTTTTGATTTTGCGACCCCATTTAATTATTAATTGCCCTTCATTTAAGAGGCGGTGCAATAAATACTCTAGCTCTTCAATAGATGTAAAAAGTCGATTGGCAATATATTCTTTTGCCGAATGCCATACTAATTCAATTAAGTTATAGTCGGGGCTGTATTCGGGGCAGGGTAAGCTCATCTAATTTGGTATAAATTGTACTTGACAAAAAGCCGCCAATAGGCTCTATATCTGTGCACCGAACTCAAACCTATAATCAAGTTTGAATCTTAACAAAGTCAATCAAGTTTAAACGGAGTCAAAGACAATGACAAAGGGTTTTGCACCTAGATTGAAACTCGCTGTAAAATCTCAAGCCAAAAGAGCAGAAAAACGACATTTAACACCTCTGGGCGACATCCAAGCCAATTTATTGAATTATGTAGCAGAGATCCCGGACCCCAGAGTTCAAAGAACCCAAAAACACTCATTAAAAGATATTTTAGTAATCTCTATTTTAGCCGTCATTGGCGGTGCCGAAGGTTGGGAAGACCTGGAAAATTATGGCATCGCTAAACAGCAATGGTTAGAGGAATTTCTCGAATTACCCAATGGTATCCCGAGTGACGATACTTTTCGACGAGTCTTTGAAAAAATCAATCCTGATGATGAGAGAACAATGTTTAGCGAAGTGGCTTCAAAGTATGCTTGGTTCGATAGTTGGCGAGATTATCCCCATTGATGGCAAAAGTATTAGAGGTTCTTATGACCGTAATCAAGGCGTAAAAGCTTTGCATTTGGTCACGGCTTGGGCAAGTGAACAGCGTTTA
>NZ_JAUBPR010000207.1:0-6037 GCF_036700845.1 Microcoleus sp. S13_C5 | reverse complement strand
GAGCAAATTAGTTCGTTGTCATCTTACAATTTTATTCTTGAAGCCCTATTCTATGCAGCTTCATATTAAATTGGTATGAGCCGTAATCACTTCAAATTCTGGAGTTTGGGAAAAGTAGATAAAGATGGGAATCAGATAGAAATCAGCAATGCTCGCTTGGCTGCCGAGCAGATAGGGGCTAGGCGTAGCTAGCGACTCGATCGCCTCTATAGCCTTTTGTGCAGGCGCGATCGCATTTTTGACTTTAGCCTCATCTGTGTTACCCCCCTGACTAGGCACAATCAATCGCTGAATCACAATGGTGGTAATCGCAGGGCCATAGAAATAGCTATCAATAATCGCCATGATTTGACGCATCCGAGCTTGAAGCATTGGATCGGAAAAGCTAAATTTGCGATCGCCTAAAGTGGCATCCAGGTATTCGGTAATAGCAGCCGTTTCATAAAGCAGTTCGCCATTTACTTCAAGGGTGGGGATTTTACCAAAGGGATTCTTAGCAAGGTACTCTGGGGACTGGCTTTCACCATTGAAGATATCAACGCTTTGGAGGGTATAGTCTGCGCCTATTTCCTCAAGCAGCAGCCGGACGGTACGGACATAGGTACTGACGGGTGTTCCCCAAACAACAAGTTTTGACATGATTTATCGCTCTTTTCCAAAATTTAGCCATAACAAGAATACTTTACTCGCTCCAATTCCTAACGATTGACGGTACTCATATCGGGGTAGCGATCGCCCGCGGCAATTCCTAATGGCAGGGCTGTGGCGATTTGTTCTAGTTCTGCTGGACTCAGCGTCACAGCAGCCGCTGCAATGTTTTCTTCTAAATATGTGCGGCGTTTGGTGCCTGGAATTGGCACAATGTCATCGCCCTGGGCTAAGACCCATGCCAGGGCCAACTGTCCAGCTTTGATACCCTTAGCGGCGGCCATCTGCTCTATCTGCTCGACTAATTCCAGATTTTGCTGGAGATTATCGCCTTGAAAGCGAGGATATCGCTCGGCCCGATAGTCTCCCTCAGATAATGTGTCGAGACTCTTGATTTTCCCTGTGAGAAACCCGCGCCCCAGAGGGCTATAAGGCACAAACCCAATCCCTAGCTCTCGGCAGGTGGGCAAAATCTCGGCTTCTGGCTCCCGACTCCAGAGCGAATATTCAGTTTGAAGTGCCGAAATAGGATGCACTGCTTGGGCACGGCGGATCGTGGCGCTCGCGGCTTCAGAAAGGCCAAGGTAGCGAACTTTCCCAGCTTGGACGAGCTTCGCCATTGCACCTACGGTTTCTTCGATCGGAGTGTTTGGATCGACTCGGTGCTGATAGTAAAGATCGATCGTATCTACACCTAAACGCTTGAGACTGGCATCACAGGCAGAGCGGACATATTCGGGTTTGCCATTGACGCCCTTAAAGCTGCCGTCGCTACCGCGTACATTGCCAAACTTGGTGGCGATGATGACTCGATCTCGATGCCCTTTAATTGCTTTGCCGACCAACTCTTCATTGTGACCGACACCGTACATATCAGCCGTGTCAAGCAAAGTCACGCCTAGCTCTAAGGCGCGATGAATGGTGGCGATCGCTTCTGACTCATCGGGTATGCCATAGAACTCGGACATACCCATACAGCCGAGTCCTAGTTCCGAAACCACTAATCCTTGATTACCGAGTTTTCGCTGTTTCATGATGTTTTCCTATTAGTCTAAAGTTCTTGACGTGTCGGACGGATGATGATTTGATTCACATCAAAATCACCGGGCTGCTCAATGGCATAGGCGATCGCCCGGCCAATTGCATCTGCATCAATAGCGATCGCATAAAGTTCATTCATGCTAGATACGTTTGAGGTATCTCGGTTCTTACCGGCTGCTGACTCCATCAGTCGTGCGTCCGCTCATTTCACTCTCGTGGATGCGGTAGATTACGATCGCTTCTGAACGTCCCTGAGCATCGATCCAGGTTCGATTGATAGCAGGTGAGAGCGTTGGATTGCGCTCTTTGATCAAGTGCATTGCCCGATCGATGTCGGGAGGATGTCACTTTTACAGTGAGCAATTATACTCACGCAGGTTTTTCCTGATTACCAATTAAGCCGTTTAAGTAAGCACAACGATGAGCTAATACTTGTCCCACATGTTCTGATTTCCAACTAGCTCCTGATATTTTAATTCGTCTTGCTATTTGCTTAATCCCTGATTCTACCGCTCCTGAACCAATTGAACAGATGCCATCCCTTGAGCAAACTTCATAGTTGATAATCCTTTGTTTATGCTTTTCTAAATATTTGCAAAAATTCACTGCTGATTTTTTCTTGAGCTTTGTAAATAGAGCTACCGCATTCTCTACATTCCCTTTCCACAAATATGCTTCTGCTTGCTTAATTCGCTTCATTGAACCACCTACTTTCTGAAAATTTTGATTCAGATGATACCAATCGATAATTTCTCTTCTGTCCTGTTCACAACTGATTTCCTTAAATATATTCCACACTCCATCATGTCCATCACCTACGCAAGTTACAGGTTTTGCTAACGGTTGTTTATTTGCCCAATTAACGATGATATCATTTTGATTGAAACTAGCCATCATACCCGTTTCCGACACAATTGCTTTATAGTCTTTCCATTCAGACTTTTCTCCTTGATGTGCCCTCAGTCGTACTTTTCCACCATCTGCACTTAGCTCCGAAATATCTTCTGTTGATCTCGGTTCGCTGAAGTCTTGATAATGTACTAATATGAGTTGTGTTTTAGCCGGAACAGTCACTCCCGTTAGATACTTAATATCTTGGGCGGCATGCTTATAAGCAACATTGGCACTCAGTCTTAAGCAACAGTTTTCTAAATGTGGACTCAACCTACTAGCACTACCACACCCTAGTTTAGCTGCTTGCTTCTCGGTGATACTTAAATTACCTAGGGTACTTTTTAAGGTCTTGATTCTTCCGGCTTTTGTACCGCTAGCTGAGCAGATAAAAAAAAGCCGATATGTGGTGTCACATGAGTCAAAACTTGGTCTCTCACTGCGAGCTCAATATCTTCTAATGTCTGCAAGGAATCAGGAGCATAATCATCATAAAGTATGCCAGAAATAGCATCTAGGTGTGTTTTAATTGTCTGTTGTTGTTCAGGTGTCATGATTATATATGCAGTGGGAAGAGATGATAATTATCGCCATTATACTGATGATGGGTAAAAAAGTCATGGTGGGGCTCACGAGTATTTATACTCATCGCACAAGTGACACGCTCCCTCGATGTCTTCCTGAACAGTGAGGCGGGAGGCTCGACCATTCACAATCACGCTGCGCCAATGAAGCGGATCATTTATTTCTTCAACCTGTAGACAGATTTCAGGATTTGCGTCTATGTCATGAGTCTTCATGCCTTCGGTTGTAAACAGGTAGATGTCCGAATCTTCGAGATAATAACTCATTGGCATCACGTAGGGTTTGCCTTCGTGTATGCAGCCCAGATGACCGTATCCTACTTGGTGTAGCAGCTCGTGTATTTCTTTTGAACTCATTTCATCAATATCTAACATTACTTTTCTCTTAAAAATTCAGTTGTTGCTAGTATTGAAGAGAAATAGTCCCGGCTTTACATCTGTCGTTAGATGGAATCGATATGTGAAAATCAATGATTGGAGTCAGCAGCCTGTTGAGAAAGCGATCGCCTCACAAATCTTCTGCCCGCTTAATTGATGCTTTTTTACCCACAGCTACGCTAGCAACAACCAAACAGGCCGTGACTAGGGCGATCGGCTCCAAAGTCTCACTAAGCAGAATTGCCGAAGCTAGGAGCGTCAAAAATGGTTGCAATAACTGAATTTGACCTATCCGTGCAACTCCACCAATTGCCATACCATGATACCAGGCAAAAAATGCGATAAATTGACTAACAACACTCACATAAGCAAAACCTAACCAGGCTATTGGTGAAGCTGTCAACCCTTGTTTTAATACCACAAATATTGTTGGCAAAACCTCAAAAGGAGCTACAATCACCAATGCCCAGCAGATCACTTGCCATCCACCTAAACTCAAAGCTAATCGCCCACCTTCAGCATAGCCCAAAGCAGCAGCAATTACAGCTCCAAACAAAGCTAAATCTGCGGGATGAAGCTGGCCAGCGCCACTAATAATTCCAAAAACAACAACGGTTGTACTACCGACAATGCTCGCAATCCAAAAGCGGAAATCAGGGCGATCGCCAGCTCGTAAAAACCCCGCTATCGCTGTTGCTAAAGGCAACACTCCTAACACCACAGCACCGTGGGCGGCGGGTACTTGCTGCATTGCCCAAGCCGATAGTACCGGAAATCCCAGAACAACTCCCAATCCGACAACTAATAAACTCCCAAGTTGCTGTTTTGATGGAATGGGTTGATGCGTTATTCGCAGAGTAAAGGCGGCTAGTATAGCTGCTACTAATCCGCGTCCTAAACCTACAAAAAGCGGGTCTAAATCTATCACAGCGGCTCGGGTTGCCGGTAAGGTCAAGCTAAATCCAACTACGCCCAAAAAACCGTAGATTAAGCCGATAGTTTCCGAATTCAAGTGAAGATTTTTCCAGTAGGATATCATTGAGTCTCCAATATTGATTAATTTAGGGTGTTCTGCGGTACACCTTACCCATATTACTTCTGAACGTAGCAATTCTGCTCTTACCGCAAATGCTACAATAATAACTTGTCAACTTTTCTCCTTTTCTGTGTCCTCTGCGCTACATTTGGAACTAAATTGATTGTAAGTTAGTAGGAATAAAACTGTATCGAGGTTTAAAAATGGGACAGAACACAGTTAAGGCTCTTATGCAGCGTGGATTTGATTCAGAAACAGCTAATCGCCTTGACCAAGCTGGATATAAACTCAATGACCTTAAAACCCTAGATGAAAACGAACTACGTTCTCTAAATATTCCAGAGGAATTAATTGACAAACTTTTACGGGAAAAACGCCCGCCAATTCCTTCTGAAACGCTGAACAAAGTTCTCTATGAAAGTGGTATGACTTGCTGTATATGTGGGGACAAAAATCAAGGTATCATTGTTCACCATATTGAGGAATATAGTGTTTCACGCAATCACGCTGAAGATAATTTAGTAGTTCTTTGTCTTAACCATCATGGTGAAGCACATACAAAGAGGGAACTTCAACAGAACTTAACTCCAGAGA
Organism: Microcoleus sp. S13_C5; assembly: GCF_036700845.1. Lineage (NCBI taxonomy): Bacteria > Bacillati > Cyanobacteriota > Cyanophyceae > Oscillatoriales > Microcoleaceae > Microcoleus > Microcoleus sp. S13_C5. Next base: position 865 of record NZ_JAUBPR010000207.1, on the reverse strand, counting down.
GACTACGCGACTTTAAGCAGCGATGGTTAGATTGGCTTAAACAACCTGGTAATCGTAAAGCTCTCAGTGCCAATCCAGAAGATTCATATCAATCTATAAATCAGATTGCAGATTCAGTAGCGATCTTTACAGCACCAGTGATGAGCCTACAGTTTGCTGACCATGAGACTCGTCAAGAGCTTGGTAACTCAATTAAGCTGTCGTCTATCGCGTATGGGGAGCCAGTCACCCCACTACGTGACACTCAAGTAATGCAATGGCGAGATATCGGCAAAAGTGGCTTGAGCATTGGAACACCAGAGCCATTAATCAGCCCTGACTACTGGCGGGAAAAGGAGGAATATATCCGACTCACAAGCCTTCTTAGACCAGTTGCATTTGTAATTCACAACCAGAGCAGCACCTTACTTCAGGGAGTACGAGTTGAAATAATAGGGAGTTCTTCTGGTGGTATCACTGTTACGGATAAACTACCCGATAAGCCAGCCTACCGTTTAATTGACGTAATTCCACCTAACATATATGATCGCCTCAGTTTGCAACGAGATCCTCAGACGGAAGTGGTCGATCACGGCAGCCAATGGACACTCACCGTTCACTTTGGGAATGTTCAGCCTAAGTCGTCTGTCTGGGCAGATGAACCATTCTACATTGGCTCTAATGCAGAGGAGTTTCTTGAGCTAGAGGCTGTCATCTATGCTGACAATCTGCCTGACCCTCCAAAAGTGAAACTCACCATTGAGTTTGAGATTGAAAACAGGTTTCCTCTTACAATTGATGACTTGTAGTACAACCCACATTCCGCAGATGTGGGTGGAATTTTTTTATCAGTTGTGAAAAGTGGGAACCCCAAAGTTTTTCCGTT
>NZ_JAUBPR010000206.1:0-6083 GCF_036700845.1 Microcoleus sp. S13_C5 | reverse complement strand
TTGTAAAAATATTGCTCTCTCATCTTTGGACCAAATAATCTGTATTTTAAAAGACCAAATTAGATGCGCTTACCCTGTCCCAAGCCTTAAGTAAACCGTATTGGCATATATAGCGGTCTAACTACTCAAATCAGCGGCGGCAGAGATCTTGAAACTAAGCAGAAAGCGTTTCGGTCTATCCGCTGCATTTGAACCCACATTCTGCCCTTTGAACTCGCACAGTCGATAATTTTTGATGTTTGCTTTTACCTTCGACAACAAGACTCAATACTAAAGTCTTCTTCTAGCAAATCTGACCTTGCTTAGCAGCAGTAGAGTGACCAATAGGGTTACTGCCAACCCACCTTTCATCCACTGGTTCCGATGCCAATTGATAACGGCTGTCCGAGGAGAGTCGAATAGAAGGAGAATGGTTATCCAAACTGGCATGAATTGTAAACATACCAAAAATCAGAACATCTCCAGCCTCGAATTCGGAACTCAACCAACGTCCTCCGTATTTACAGCGCAAAGAAACCGGGTTTTTGGATAAGGCTCCATCCCACCATTTTTGATTGGATGCATACAAAGGGGCCGTTTTTTTGTGGGCACAATAGCGATCGACATCTTTACATCCATAGGTATTTTTAATAGTCTCTAGATGATGAGAATTTTCCAAAATCATTAATCCGCCTAATTCCCAAGGAATATCGCCTAATGGAGTCCAAGCCGTGTAAAGTTTGTCAGTTCCCCGTCCCATATACACAATGTCACAATGAGCGTAAGTTCCTTTTCCTGGGGCGACGGCTCTAAGCCAGGTGTAATCGTAATGCCGGACTTTACCACCTAAAAACATTCCAAAAAATTCCATCATCCGTCCCGAATAAAGCAGTGTTTTCAGTGTTGAACTCCTGCTTGCTAAATCGGGACGGAAATTCATGCTTAATCCCGGTTTAGCGATGCAATCTAGAACAGGACTGTCAAGTTCCAAGCTTCCCTCAGCATCTAAACAAGCTGCAATTTCTTGACGAGCTTGCCAAACCTCTTGAGAGTTAAGAAAGGCTTTTAAGTATAAGTAACCGTCTTGTTGCATCCTCCGTCGCAATTGCTCTGGCTGTCCGAGTACATCGGAGGAATCCCTTAGACAACCAAAAGCCTCCTCACGGGAATCTAGTTCATAACCTAGGGAACTTAGGGCTGTTTTTGTTTGCCTAATCAACATCGTGGCTACCCGTTTAAGCCGGGACAGTAGAAACTTCAGTATTCAACAGATGTGCTGGATAACACCTTTACCTTCGGTGGATTATCGGTCAGCTCTGCTGGATAACACCCTCGTTTTAAGGAATTAAACAGAAACGAAAGCAGGTTAAGTCCGGACTCTTGGGTGTTATCCGTGACTTTTACTGGATACCACCCCTTATATCCCTCTTATCCAACATTAACCTATGTCGCAACCTACCGCTCCTATGCAGCTTTACCGCTTACTGGAAGCAGAGCCTTCGCGAATCATGCCAAGGCGGAGTATTGGAACGACTACGATCGCCCCTCGCTGTAGGTTGGGTTGAGCCTGTCACGTCCTTACTTGTGAATCAGTAGGTAAGATGAAACCAAACATGACTCGATTGGGCGATCGCACAGGGTTGAGGTGGAGAAGCATTTATGAGTGTCGGGTTTCATCCTTCAACCCCGCCCGCATCTCCAGCATCTCCAGCACTTTGGGGATGGCAGTAATCTCAGTGGACTTGGCATCTAGCTTCAAAAGAATGGAAGGGGTGGCTTATTCCGCGATCGATCGGTTCAGGAGAAGTGGGCTGGTTATTGTGCCAAGGCAGGCATAAGCTGTACCATCCATGAACACAGACACGCACAGGCGATCGAACTGGTTAATGAAGGAGTCAGTCTCCATACTATCGGCAAGCGTCTCGGCTATCCTTAGATGAATATTAGAAAAAATACTAGCCTGTTGCCTGCGATACTAAGTTGTTGGAGCGAGAAATTCAGTAGGGTCAGACAAGTCAATTTCAAGAAGGCTTGAGTCTTTTCAACAGACATTGATTATCTACCGACAGATTAAAGATCGCTAAGGTGAGGGGGCAGCATGGGGTAATCTGCGAAATGTTTACGCTTCCCTGGGAAACTCAGCCAAGGCGATTGAGTACCATCAGCAGTCGTTGACCATCGCCCGTAATGTTCATGACTGCCAAAAATGGAGAACCAAACATGATTAAACTCCCTGGAATTAAAGTTTTAGCCCAAATTTATGAAAGTGCCAATTCCCTAGTCTATCGGGGAATTAGAGAACAAGATAACCAACCGCTGATCCTGAAAATACTCAAAGAAGACTATCCTACCCCTGCCGAACTTGTCCGTTACCAGCAGGAATATGAAATCACTCGGAGCTTGGAGATAGGGGGAGTTGTTAAAACTCACGATCTACTCCGACATAACAACACGTTAGTAATGCTATTAGAGGATTTCGGTGGAGAATCCTTAGAGAGATTACTCGAAAAAAAACAGTTTATCTTATTAGAATTTCTCCAAATCGCCATTCAGATCGCTGAAACTCTGGGGAAAATTCATCAGTCAAACATTATCCATAAAGATATTAACCCGTCCAATATTGTTTTTAATTCTCAAACCGGAGAATTAAAAATTATTGACTTTGGCTTGTCCACAGTCTTGTCCAGGGAAAACACTGCCTTAAAAAGCCCTAATGTTTTAGAAGGAACGTTAGCTTATATTTCTCCCGAACAAACAGGCAGGATGAATCGAGCGATCGATTACCGCACTGATTTTTACTCGCTCGGAGTTACCTTTTATAAAATATTGACAAACCAATTGCCTTTTGACGCTACCGATGCAATGGAGTTGGTTCATTGTCATATTGCTAAACAACCCATCCCACCCCATATAATTAATCGCGAAATTCCTCTGGTCGTTTCAGAACTCGTAATGAAACTCCTAGCGAAAACAGCCGAGGAACGATACCAAAATGCTCTAGGCATTAGAGATGATTTGGTGATATGTCTAATGCAACTAGAAACAGATGGGAAAATTGAAGATTTTGTTTTAGGCGAACAGGATATTTCTAATAAATTTCAAATCCCGCAAAAGCTCTATGGTAGGTCAACTCAAATTGAAACATTACTCGCAGCTTTTGAGCGGATAACTCATGGCACTAGCCAACTTATGCTCGTTGCTGGATATTCCGGGATTGGTAAATCAGTATTAGTTCAAGAAATCTATAAACCAATTACTGAACGACGCGGTTACTACATTTCTGGTAAATTTGACCAGTTTCAGCGAAATATTCCTTACAGTGCTATCGTCAGTGCATTTCGAGAATTAGTTCGACAACTGCTAACTGAAACGTCCGAACAACTGCAGCTATGGCGTGACAAACTCGTATCAGCATTAGGAGCAAACGGACAAATTATTATTGATGTCATCCCCGAAATCGAACTGATTATTGGCAAGCAACCAGCCGTCCTAGAGCTAGCAGCAACTGAGTGCCAAAATCGGTTTAACTTAGTCTTTCAAAACTTCATTCAGGTCTTTTGTCAACAAGAGCATCCCTTAGTTATCTTTCTAGATGACTTACAGTGGGCAGATGCCGCTACTCTGAAATTAATGCAGCTAATGATGACCGATGTAGATACGAACTATCTACTGCTGATTGGGGCATATCGAGATAATGAAGTCAGTGCAGCCCATCCCTTAAAAATTACCTTATCAGACATTCAAAAATGTGGAGCAACTGTAAATTCTATCTTGCTCTCGCCGTTAGATTTAACTTGTGTCAATCAGTTAATTACCGATACGCTTAAATGCGACGCAGAAAGAGCTAAGCCATTAACCGAATTAGTGCTTGCTAAAACTCAGGGGAATCCGTTCTTCCTAAAAGAGTTTCTCCAGTCGCTTTATACAGAAAACCTATTAGATTTCGATTTTTCCAGTAGCAGTTGGCAGTGAAATTTAGATCAAATTCAAGCACGAGGTATTACTGATAATGTCGTTGAGTTGATGAATCAAAAAATTCAAAAGCTACCAGAACTGACGCAAGAAGTATTAAAAGCGGCTGCTTGTATCGGGAACCAATTTGATTTAAAAACTCTCTCAAGTGTAGGTAAAAAGCCGCAAAAAGAAACGGCAAACGAACTTTGGTCAGCCGTGCGAGAAGGTCTAATTGTTCCAGTGGGAGATGATTACAAATTTCTGCAAACAGACCGAAATCGGGATGAATTCAAGGTAGCTTACAGGTTTGTCCACGATCGCATCCAACAAGCCGCCTACTCTCTCATTCCCGAACACCACAAGCAAGCAAGCCATCTGCAAATCGGTCAGCTACTCCTGAATAGTACCCCACCCCAGCAGCAAGAAGAAAAAATCTTTGACATTGTTAATCAATTGAATTTCGGCAGCAACCTGCTTGAAAACCAGCAGAAACGAGATGAATTGGCAAAGTTAAACCTAATAGCTGGCAAGAAAGCAAAAGCCTCAGCCGCTTATCAACCCGCCCTTACGTACTTAACAAGCGGCTTAGAATTGTTGAACCCCCCTCAGTGCTCCCAGAGTTCGGGGGGAAGTGAAGGCGGGTCAAGTTGGCAGACACAGTACGATACTACACTTGCTCTTTATGTAGAAGCCGCAGAAGCTGCCTATTTGTGCGGTCAATTCGATGAAATGGAGAGATTAGTTCCAATCGTGCTGCAACAGGGCAAAGGACTACTGGATAAGGTGAAAGTTTATGAAGTTAAAATCTCTGCTTATCTAACGCAGAACAAGCCATTAGAAGCAGTCCATACTGGACTAACAGTTCTGAAGCTGTTGGGAGTGAGTTTGCCTAAAAAGCCCAGTAACTTAGATATCTTAATCGGTTTGATGCGGACAAAGTTGGCCTTGCTGGGAAAACGAATTGAGGACTTAATCGAATTACCAGAAATGACCGCTCCTGATAAGTTGGCAGCAATTCGTATTCTATCGATTGTAAGTTCTGCTTCCTATATAGCTGCTCCTAACCTATTACCGCTGGTTATTTTTAAAGGTATCAATATATCGGTCAAATACGGCAATGCTTCCTTCTCATCAATAATGTATGCAGGTTATGGGCTGATTCTTTGCGGAGTATTAGGAGACATTGAATCAGGCTATAAATTTGGCAACCTAGCTTTAAGTCTATTAGAGCAGCTCAATGCTAGGACAGTAAAAGCGAAAACAGTCTCTCTTGTTAATTACTTTATCAGGCATTGGAAGGAGCATGGAAGGCAGACATTACAGCCTTTACTGCTCGCCTATTCGAGCGGACTAGAAACAGGAGATTTAGAATATGGAACATATTCCCTATTGTGGAACTCCTACAATTCCTATTGCATGGGGCAGGAGTTAGCTGTTGTTGAGCGGGAGGCAGCAAAATACAGTGATACTATCCAAAAATTAAAGCAAGAGCGAAACTTTCATTACATTAATCTAAATCGGCAGAGGGTTCTGAATTTGATGGGGCAATCGAAAAATTCCTGCCGTTTAATTGGTGATGCTTATGACGAATCGAAAAGACTGCCCCTTGATCTTGAGGCGAATGACCAAACCGTACTTTTTCATATATATCTTGAAAAACTGACACTCTGTTACCTATTTGGAGAGTACGAGGAAGCGCTAGACAATGCGGCACTAGCGGAAAAATATATAGATAGTGCAGCAGGGATGCTGACTACTACGTTATTTTACTTTTACGATTCGCTTGCAAGAGTTACTGTGTATTCTTCTTCCTCAAAATTCCAGCAAAAACGCCTATTTCAAAAGGTGCAATCTAACCAGAAAAGGTTTAAAAAATGGGCGCATCATGCCCCAATGAATCATTTACATAAATTTTATCTTGTAGAAGCAGAACGGCACCGAGTTCAAGGGTCAGAGGTTGTGGCAATGGACTATTACAAAAAAGCTATTGCTCTTGCTAAAGAACATGAATACATCAATGAAGAAGCACTGGCACACGAACTCGCCGCTAAGTTTTATCTCGCTTTAGGTCAAGATAAGTAGTTAAGCAAAATTAATTACATAATTATCTCCAAATTCTTTAAGAATTCTTTCGACAGATGAAACAAGAG
>NZ_JAUBPR010000205.1:0-6117 GCF_036700845.1 Microcoleus sp. S13_C5 | reverse complement strand
ATCAGTGGTTTGACTCATTTCTATTGGTGGCCGGAAGCAAAAGTTTAATCATGGTTAATCGACCGGACGTGATATCAGATGGAAGGAACTTGAGTTAAATGATGACATAATCTTCGCCCAAAATAGCTTGAGTGACCTGTGGTTCTGGCTCTACTGGGTCGCTGTAATGAGTATCAATGTGTTGGATGAAACTTTCCCGATAAGCTTTGAGATGCGAGTTAAGTGTTTCGATATCCTGCTCTCCTGTCGCGAAACCCCTCTCTCTTCTAAAGTGACCGGATTCCTTAACAAAAGCCATGTCAACTTGCCACAAAGCTGAATCAGTCGGGCGATATGACAAATCAACAATATCGTAAGCTGCGAATCCTTGGGACTTCATAAAACTCATTACATCATACATCTGACCGAATAAAGTAACTTCTACAATTACATATTCAGTCTGCTGCAAAATTTCTGTTGCTCCCGCTAAAACATCTACTTCCTGTCCGTCTACATCGACTTTAATTAAATACGGGCCTGGCAAGTTTCTTTCCCTGCATATTCCATCCAGGGTAATTGCTGGTATGTTTCTCAAATAAGGATTGCTGCTGTCAGTAACGCGCTTTTCAGAAAGTGAAGAATGCAGCATAGAAGGACTGACGTTAAGCGTGAAAACTCCCGCTTCTTTGGTCGCTGCTGCAATAATGTATTCTGCACTTTTGAGTTTGCGGCAAATTTTGGTGAGGTAAGGTTCATTTTCGACGATCGGCTCAATTAGCAAATGTCGCGCATCGGGGAAAGTTTCGTAAAGGTTAAAAGTTCCCAATGCTGCACCGACATCAATCACAGTTTTTGGTTCAAAACCTAATTTTTTAGCCAGCAGCAAGCTGCCTGACATCGAGTTCCTGAGAATTCCTGTTTGTTGTTGACTCACAATTTTTTCCTGATTTCAATGTGGATATAATCAATATTATGTCTTGCAGCAGAGTTATTGTATCTCCGAATAAAGAAACGAAGCAATCGCAAACCTCGGCGATTGCTTCGTTTCGGATCGCAATGACAGAAATAGGTTTCAACTGAGATGTTGCACTATTCTCAATCAGTTTTTTAGGAACAGGCAAGATGCCTGTTCTACGAGTGAATTTTCTTGTGGAACAGGCATCTTGCCTGTTCTTGAGAATGGTGCCTGATGTGAGTTTCAACCCAACCTGCTACGATTTCGCCGACTTCTGCGCCTTGTTTTCTGGTTCTACAGATTGCAAAGCTTCGTCGAGAATTGCCCGTGCTTCTTCGGCTTTACTTCTAGCTTCTCGATAGCGGACATTAGCTTGAGCAAAGTTTTTGAGAACCTTGAAACCATCTTTCAAACGACCAATTTCCTCGGCAGTCACAGCCTCATCTGTAAACAAAATGTCGATCGCAGCCCGGATTTTGAGTGCTTCTTCGCGGGATTCCATGACTTTCAATTTGAGACTTGCCAAATTGCTCAAAATCTGGACGGCTTCAGTAATCGCGTCCTCGCCGTCAGACGCAGCATCTTCGATATCCTTAACTTCAACAAACTGCTTGGGCCCAAATCCCTCCACGAGTTCCGTAGGCAGCTTGCCCTCATCCATGAGTTCCATCAGCCGATCCATCGCTTCTTCGCGGGCTTTGTTTGAATCTTTCCCCTTGACAGTTAAAATAATTTCGGGGCTTTGAGGAAGTGTATAGCGAACCATATTTTGACAGCCTGTGCGCGAAAACAATTGAATGATATTTTATCTTTATTCGATCGCCAGTTGCAGCTATCAATCCGCTCAATTACCAACCGCTTGCCAAAACTTGACACATATACACTCAAAAGGAACCCTCGACAATGAAAGATAAATTTCTTAACTTGCTCAACTTGTTTTTAGTAGCTGATGTGTTTTTCGTCTTTGCCATTTTTGGGTGGTTTGTGATCGCAGTAGCGGGTCGATCGACTGGCGTGAATCTCGGTTTTGATTTGTGGTACAGTCTCTGGCAGCCCGTATTTAATCCCGCCCTGGGAATTCTTATGGGCGGTGCTATTCTCAGCGGTATAATTAACCAAGTTTCTAAACGCCTCAATCCCAAGTAAAATTGATGTTTTGTTGGAGACGGTGATTGGCGATGCTACTTAGTTGGCGATCGAACTTGTGGAATGCGTCAGAGATGAGGCACTCAATTAGGTCGATGAAGCTTGAAAATACATAAGTAGTCAAAAACGAGTGAAACGCTCCCCATAAGAGCGATATCTTATCAAAGCAATCACAAAAGTTATGATAGCTTTACATTCTGTAACAGAGTAAAGTTTATTTTCGCCTACCTATTTACGTCGAAAATCAGGATTGGACGATCGGGATCTAAAAATATCAACTCATATTCGGAGTCACAAAAGTCGGACATTAATTATGGGAGAACAAAAATGTATCGGTATCCTCACCAGCGGAGGTGACTGTGCAGGCTTAAACGCAGTTATCCGAGCCGTTGTTCACCGCGCAACGGGAACTTACAATTGGAAAGTGATGGGGATTCGTCAAGCCACTAACGGATTGATGAGTCGTCCCCCTGAAGCAATTCCGTTGGATATTGAGAAAGTAGACTCGTGGCTCACCATTGGCGGTACGATGCTAGGCACGACAAATAAGGGCGATCCTTTTGCTTTCCCGATGCCTGATGGGACCCTACGCGATCGTTCTGACGACATTATCGAAGGCTATCATCAACTAGGTCTGGATGCCTTAATTGGCATTGGTGGCGACGGCAGTCTCGCCATTCTCAGGAAGATTGCTCAACACGGCAATTTGAATTTAGTGGCTATTCCTAAAACTATTGATAATGATGTCGGAATTACCGAGCGTTCCATCGGTTTTGATACTGCTGTCAATATTGCCACTGAAGCACTCGATCGCTTGCATTTTACTGCAGCTAGTCACAGTCGCGTCATGATTGTTGAAGTCATGGGACGCGACGCTGGACATATTGCGATCAGTGCCGGAATTTCTGGGGGAGCTGATATAATTCTGATTCCCGAAATCCCTTACACAATTTCCAAAATCTGCGCCCAAATCCAAGAACGCCAAGACCGGGGAAAAAATTACTGTTTAATTATAGTAGCGGAGGCAGTTCGCACTGAAGAAGGCGAATTAGTAATGCACACAAATCGCTTAGGTCAAAGTCGATTAGGCGGAATTGGTCAGTATTTAGCTGATACAATTTCTGACTGTAGCGGTGCAGAAACTCGCGTCACTGTTTTGGGACATATTCAACGCGGAGGAACTCCTTCATCGCTAGAAAGGTTAATTGCTTCTGCTTTTGGCGTCGCAGCAGTTGATTTAATTGCCGAAGAGAAATACGACTGCATGGTATCTTGGCAAAAGCGGGAAGTTGTGAGCGTTCCTCTGGAAGATGCGATCGCCAAATACAGACCTGTAGACTTCGATGGTACTCTGGTTAAAACGGCCCGCGGTTTAGGGATTTGTCTGGGAGACTAAACAATTACCCATCCGATTTCTCAAAGATTTAGTCCGGGACGCACTCAGAAGCAAGAAACCGGGTTTTTCAACCGAAACTGAGGGTTTTAAGCCAGTGTATTGTCGTAAAAAAACCAAGGTGATGACCGTCTGTGCTTCCAGGACTAAGATTAACCTGGAAGCAGTGACGTTTCAACTATTTAGTGTAACTTGCAATCAGTTCCAATCGAGTATCGACCCAGAGCGCGATCGCACTCGGAACTACAAAATACCGCAACAAGTGGAAAGGTGAGAAATTGACACCATTTACTACAGAAATTAGAGTACGACATTATGAAATGGATGCTCTCGGTCACGTCAATAATGCTGTTTACCAGCATTATTTAGAACACGCTGCGATCGAACATTTAGAACACTTGGGATTTACACTGGATCGCTACCGGGAATTGGGCGGCGTCTTTGTAATGCGGCGGATAGAGATTGACTATTTGCGATCGGCAGCCGCGGGCGATCGATTGGAGATATCCACTTGGATCGAACAAATGCGCGGCCCGCGCGCTGTCCGCCGCTACGAAATTCGCTTAGCTGGAAGTGACGAAATCTTGTTAAAAGCCGAGGCGCTTTGGGTTTGGGTCGAAGTTACCACCATGCGACCGCGAGCAATTCCCAAACAAATAATTGATATTTTTGAATCACAATCTCAAGCATTACCAACATAGAGAAAAAATTAACTATTATATTTGCAAAATCTTCTAAAAATCTATTGGTTTGTAGTGAGGATTTCAGTCCCCTATTCCCCGTTTGTAGAAGTGCAAAAAGTTGATTGTCGCCGGGGCCGCAAATCCCGATCGCAAAAAGTCGGATCGCCCGCCTGCCAGTTTGGATGCCGCAGAGGTACGATGGAATATAGGGAGGGAGGCCAAGCCGGCGAAGGTTAAGCTTGGTGACAATACCCACAGGAAGGAAAAAATGACACTTAACTTGCGGCGACCGATTTTAATAGGCGGAATAGGACTTTCAGCAGCGCTGTGGCTGCTGGAAACTCTACAGCATTCGGGTTCAGAAATGGGCGAAACGGCACTCATCGGCTTGGCTGCTGCCGGTGCGGGGTATTGGTGGTGGAAGCAACAATCCCCCAAACTAGAACTCGCACTCCCGGAACCCCTGGCGAACCGGGAAGCAGCCGAAAAAGCGATCGCGGCTTCAGAAACCACAATTAAATTGCTGGCTTCAGAAGCTCAAAACTCCGCCGATCCTGCTAATCTAACAGCAAAGCTCGATCGGCTCAGAACCGAATTAGATAGACAAGATTTGCGGATTACCGTCACTGGCGGCAAAGCTGTCGGCAAAACTGCCTTAATTCAAGTTTTAAATTCTAATTTGGCATCTCAACACCCGCAAAAGCTTAGTTTACAAGAAACATCACCGCTGTTTGCTAATACAAATGCCGATGCCAAAATCGGCGGTGATTTAGTGCTGTTTTTAACAGCGGGCGACATCACAGATTCCGAATTTAAAACATTATCTCAGCTAGCTTCCGCAGGTCAGCGCGTGCTGCTAGTCTGGAACAAACAAGACCAATATTTGCCTGAACAGCAGTCGCAGGTTTTGAACTCTTTGCAGCAGAAAATGCAAGGAATATTGGGGACCGAAGATATAATTGCGATCGCAGCTTCTCCCAATTCTATTAAAGTGCGCCAGCACCAAGCGGACGGCACGTTTAAAGAACGCATAGAAAAACAAGTCTCTCAACTCGACGCGCTGACGGAAAGATTGACTAAAATCTTAACTGAAGAACGGCAACAGTTGGTCTGGGCGAGTGCAGTGCGCGAGGCTGCAAGTATCAAGTTAGAGGCAAAAACCTTATTAAATGCGGTCAGGCGCGATCGGGCAATTCCCATTATCGAGCAATATCAGTACATCGCTGCAGCCACCGTCTTTGCTAATCCGGTTCCCGCTTTAGACTTGCTAGCAACAACCGCCATCAGCACCCAGCTCGTAATCGACCTCGGCGCTATCTACCAGCGAAAGTTTTCCTTAGACCAAGCTAAGACAGTAGCGGCTACTTTGGCTAATCAAATGTTCAAATTGGGATTAGTAGAACTGTCTACCCAAACTATTACTGGACTGCTGAAAAGCAATGCCGTCACCTATGTAGCAGGAGGCGCGGTGCAGGGAATTAGTGCAGCATATTTTACCAGAATAGCAGGACTGAGTTTAATTGAATATTTCCAAAGTCAAGAACTGGAAAATGCTCCCAAAGGCATTTTCAATCTCGACCAGTTGACTAAAACTTTGCAAGCAGTATTTACGCAAAATCAGCAAGTTTCCTTCTTGCAATCTTTCGTCAACCAAGTGGCGAGTCGCCTTTCATCTCAGGTATCTGGGCCCGAAACCGTTAAGTCGGCAGCCAATTAGAAGTAGTCCAGCATCTGACGTTGTTAAATTCGGTCGATCGCCCATGATATCCGTAGGGACAGTCCAAAAGCCCATTGGTGTCAACTTAACGTCAAACCCAGTCACAAAAAGCTGTTTGACTATTAAGCCTAGATCCCCCCTTAGCTTGCCCCCTACTCCCCCTTAAGAAGGCTATGCCTTACTCACATCTTTCTTAACAAAGGTGCTCCGGCTTCAGCCGGAGCCGTCCGGGCGCTGGCTGCCT
>NZ_JAUBPR010000027.1:0-66496 GCF_036700845.1 Microcoleus sp. S13_C5 | reverse complement strand
GCAGAAATCTATTATACACTAAAAACTCCCAAACGATTGCACGGCAATCGTTTGGGAGTTTTGTGTTTCCGAATCTATCTTCCTTTCCTTCTGCTTGAATATCTGCGGAATGTGGGTTGAAAGCAGTATTCCAGCATTAGATTTTGCTGCTTCATAGGATACAAAAGCATTCAGCACATTTGCTATGGCACGAGAGGAATCTTGTCCTAATTTGTGTAGAAAATGTGAGTAAAGCTCATCATATGTTCGTTGATGACGAAATCGAAGAATTTCAAGCTTCAACCATTCAGCGAGAATTTCACCGGAAAAGACTAACTGTGTAATCCATGTAAGCAGTTCAAGATTGTTATGCCGCAGAGAAAATGCTAAAAGCCACGCAAAAAGATATCCAAAAATAACAAATCGCTTCCGAACCAGCATTCTTAAAGCAATTTCCTTGCTGAATAGGGCATTTTCCATAGTATTAGCCCCAAGGCGTTGCACCGATGGAGAGTAAGAATTGTTGTAATAAAGGGATGTATAGTCTTGTGAGAGAGGTATGCCAAATGAGTCAGATAGTAATTGCTTTCTTCTCATTAGTTCTGCTCGTGGCACTAAATACAAACTCGATATTTGAGAAATACTGAAGTATATCAACACCAAAACAAGAAAGATTGCTTGGAGAACTCTTGACCATTCCTCACCGATGGTTGACGCTGAGTATGGCATCACAAATGACAGGACTGCATTTAGCCAGAAGAGAACCACGCTAATAGTCCCAAGTTTCTTAGCTGGAGCGTAATACTGAGAAACCTCATCAACTCTTGTTGTACTCGTATTACTCATAGAGATGGCACGATTTTTTTAATTTCTAATTCTGCGTTAACAGGCATATTGGTGTCCTCATACTCCTTAGCTTTTTTGGCATGGCTTTTGGCATTCTCAACCATATTTTTGATATATTGCGCCGTGTCGTATGTATAGGTAAATCCTGACCAGAATTCATAAAAATAGTCTTTTAGAGTGGAACATCCCCAAAATGATCGACTAACAATATGTTGTTCCAAAGAAAATGAAGTGAATGGATGTCCATTACGCGTATTCCAATATTTTATCAATCTAACTAGTGGTTTAATTTGATAGTTATTGTCCTTATTTTCATTTTGGAGTAATTCATTGGTTCCAGAAGGGTCTGTGCTTGTCCATTCAAGCCAAGATGAAGCTGGTGAAGGAATATGATAACCGTAATTATTGTAGATTGCTGGCACAAGTTCAAAATTGATGTGGTTCAAAGACAGAACAATTGTTGGATGCGACTGGCAAATTTCTGACGTAGAGTATCTTGCTTCTACAAAACGCCTAAGACGATCAAGATAAGTTTGTGGCTTCTTCTGACCATCAGATGTATTGAACACGACCATGTAATCTATGTCAGAGTGGCTATCTGCCTTGCGCGGAAGAATTGTGCCACGAGTGCTGGAACCGAACTGAAAATGGTTTGTTACTGTGTTGCTGAAGTATAAAGTCAGCCTTGATGAAAGCGTATTAATAGAAGTGGTAATACTCGACTTTTCTGCTTCAGATAAGACGAGAGTGCTTGCCAGACTTGTTAGGTGGGAATTTACCGACATAGTTCCTTAATCTTGAGAACTTCAACCGACTTTATGATAAGAATATCCTGCCTTCTTAACGTACTGATCTAAATACGAACCGTGTGAGCTAGCTGACATTAAACCAGAATAGACTGATGGCGGAACACCGGAATATTGGTAGATACTACCATTAAGAAATTCAACCTCTAACGTTTGAGTAGTTGGTTCGTATCCAACCGATGCAAGATTTGATGACGACACAGACGTTCTATCCATAGACCTCTCCTTGTGAATATGTCTGTCTAATACTGCATATAGTCGAATAATACCGCAGCTTAAGGATGTATGTCAACCCCTTCTTACTCCCCATCAGAATCTCCTTTCCTCGATCGAGTTCGCCGCACGATTCGACTCAATCAATTAAGCCGTCACACTGAAAAAAGCTATCTTTATTAGATTTTAGATTAGAGAGCATTTAGAGTCGATCGCACACCCTCGGCGATCGGTACAATTATGATAAAGCAAGCAGCGATAAACTCTCATCTTCATAAAATAATTCGATCGCGTTAAAATTCCGACGCAGCAAATTTTCAATTTGCAATGTCGAACAGTTTCCAAGGCGAAGCCAAATAACTTTCGGTGGATTCCCAAATACTAAACTCAGGTCGTGCATATCCGCGTCTTTCGAGACAATCATCAAATTATTGTCTTTTGCATAATCCCAAACTATTGGGTCGATCGTGGATTTCATGCCCACATCTCGAACGTGAAGCGAATTTGGAAAAATATCGCTCAAACGATTCGGCAACTTTGGCGACAAATTTTCATCAAAAAGTAATTTCATGCCGATAATGTCGCGGTCATAAACCGACGCTCGCGGTCAGCAGCATAAGCAATGCAGGCTTTTAAATCTTCTCGCGTCAAATCGGGAAAATCGTCGAGAATTTCTGCTTCGGTCATCTCGGAAGCCAGGTACTCAAGCACTTCATAAACCGTAATTCGCAAGCCGCGTACACAAGGCTTACCACCGCGTTTATTTGCTTCGATCGTGATGTGGTTTCGGTAGTTCATAGTTGGAATTTTTGAGAATCTCCTCGTTTGATGTTTGGCGAAAAGATTGGATATACTAGCTTGTTGCATGGGTGCGCGATCGAATAATTGTATTGCAGTTGCGGTACAATACTGGATATAATCGAGTAATACCGCAGCTCGATAGTGTATGTCAACCCCTTCTTTATTATATTTTAGATGAGAGTCGATCGCACACTTTCGGCGATCGCAAAAATCGAGACATTCATCACAATTTCTTCACGCACGAATCACTGTAATTAACCGACCCATCGGGGTAGTCTGAATTTCAGTTTTCAGTCGTTCTTCTAACTCCGGTGCATTATCTCTGCGATCGAATATCACCAACCACCCTTCATCTTGTCCCAATCGAGCCAAATATCCATCTAACTGCTCCAAACCTTTACTCAACGGGTCGATTTTTCTAGTCCGCCAAACCTTCAGTTCAATTCCCAATGTTACCTCACCATAACGCAAACATAAATCCATGCGATCGCGTCCAATGGCATATTCCCGCTCCAACGTTCCGCCACCATTAATCACCCGATGCAGAAACGCCATCAACACTAAATGCGGTGCAATTTCGGGGTAAGACGCACTTTTGAGTAACGGTTCGCCATGTTGCAGCCAAAACGCGAGAAACGCTTGCAGCAGTGCATCTGGTAGTAGTTCGCCGCGATCGTTCAACCAACTCGGACTGATAATCGGTAAACTATCTTGCGGCCCTTGCGCCAAAACTCGCGGCAACACTTCTCGATAAATTGGATTGGCAATGACTAAACCCCCAGCCGGATCGCGTTTGAGCAAGCCCAAATCTAGGAGATATTGGCGATCGTCATTAGAAGATTCTGGCAATTCTCGTCCGGCTAGCATCGGCTCGATAATGGCTTTAACTCGGTTTTCTCGCAGTCGTTCTGCCAAACTATCCAAATGCGTATCTTGCCGTTGTATTAAAATTTCTTTAGCTGATAAAATATGTTCGGGTGTAATTTCTATAGATTCATCTGTTACTAATTCTTCTACAATTTCCTTAGCCAAAGCATTCACCAACCAAGGTTGTCCCTGAGTCAGTTCAAAAGCTAAGGCTACGGCTTCAGGTGTAAAAAGTTGTCCGGTATCTTCGGTATGTTGCGCGTAGAGTTCCGCGACTTCTGAGGCATTAAAATCTCTGAGAGTAATCGATCGCACTTTAATATTAAACGGACTGGATGTATTGAGTCGATCGCTTCCCCCCGCAGCCACTTTGTAATCGCGAACATCTCGCAAACCAATTAAGCCCACCGATTGCGGAAACGCTTTCGGGCGATTGGGATAACCATCGCGCAGTTGTCGCAGGATAGAAATCAACGCTTGGTCTTGCAATGCGTCAATTTCGTCGATAAAAATGACCAAAGGACGAGGAGAAGATTGTGTCCACAGGCTGAGTACATCGCCGATTTGCTGTCCCGGTTCCGACGAGGGCCAAGCAGGCGGCTGCAATTCTGGGGGAAGTCGAATCGAAATCGCCCGTCGCCAAGCACCGAGAATGGCATCCTCTGCACCCGCGATGTCTTGACTGAAGGGTGCGCCGACTTCTACCGACAGCATCACGGCGGTGTATTGTCCGCTTTCGGTGAGTTGTTTGGCTAACGCCAGCATAGCGGTGGTTTTCCCCACTTGCCGGGGTGCATGGATGACGAAATAGTTCCGTTGAGCGATTAACCGTTCTAAGCTTGGTAAGCGTACCGTGGGCGACAGTGCGTAATGAATGTCTTCTTGGCATGGGCCAGCAGTATTGAACCAACGCGGCATAGGTTAACTGGGGCGAATGGGGCTGCTCTCAGTTTACTGTACTGTTATTGGAATGGCGTTCTCTTGTTGTTGGGCGAGGGGGCAATCTCGACTTCCCGACACGTTCTCAACCCCACTCCGGTTTTATTGCTTGATACACAACGCGAACAGTTGATTCAACTGCTCGCATCCTCTTTCTGATTGGCTAAAATCGAGTTGAAGTACAATACTCCGGTAAATCGTTTTAGCCCGAAGGATGCGATCAAAATTATCAAAGAAGGAATTGCCACAGGAGGTAAATATATGAGTTCCTATGTGCTTGGTTTTCAGGACATTGACCAAACAAAACTCATGGTTGTTGGGGGTAAAGGCGCGAACCTGGGGGAACTATCCAAGATTGAAGGAATATGCGTACCAGAGGGCTTTTGTATTTCTACTGAAGCCTTTAAAAGAATCATCGGGGAAACGCCGTCGATTAACGAATTACTCGATCGCTTATCCCTTCTAAAAGTGGAAGACCGGGCTAAAATCGGTGAACTTAGCGGTGAGATTCGCAGGGTCATCGAAGGGATAGCCATTCCTCAAGACATTAATCAAGAGATCGCCAGCCTCCTCTCCAGGCTTGATGAAAAAAATGCCTGTGCAGTACGATCCAGCGCAACTGCAGAGGATTTACCGACCGCCTCTTTTGCAGGCCAGCAGGATACGTATTTGAACATTATCGGAAAGGAGGCAATCTATCAGCATATCAGTAAGTGCTGGGCATCGCTATTTACCGAGAGAGCAGTAATTTACCGCCTTCAAAACGGCTTCGACCACCGTAAAGTCCACCTGTCTGTGGTTGTTCAGAAGATGGTCTTCCCGCAGGTGGCAGGAATTTTGTTTACTGCCGATCCCGTCACTTCTAATAGAAAAGTGTTATCCATTGATGCCAGCTTCGGACTTGGCGAGGCCTTGGTCTCCGGCCTGGTGAATGCCGATAACTATAAAGTGTGTAACGGCACGATTGTCGATAAGAAGATATCTACCAAGAAACTGGCTATTTATGCCTTAAAAGATGGCGGTACGAAAGAACAGGAAATTGAGCCTGAGAGACAGAACAGGCAAGCGCTGACGGATGAGCAGATTTTACAGCTTGAGCGCACGGGCAGAAAGATCGAAGAACATTTCGGCTGTCCCCAGGATATCGAATGGTGTTTGGTTGATGATACATTTTATATTGTCCAGAGTCGGCCAATCACTACTTTATACCCCATCCCTGAAGCCAACGATCGGGAAAACCACGTCTATGTATCTGTCGGTCACAACCAAATGATGACCGATGCCATGAAACCATTGGGATTGTCTTTTTTCCTGTTAACGACCCATGCACCCATGCACACTGCAGGTGGAAGGTTATTTGTTGATGTTACAGCGACGCTGGCTTCACCTGTCAGCAGAGAAACTGTATTAAACGTCACATTGGGAAAATCCGATCCGCTCATGAAAGACGCACTTACAACCATCATAGAGCGGGGAGATTTTATAAAATCGTTACCCGACGATCGGAGTCTCGGCAAAAGCAGTAAAGGTCGATCGCCTGCAGATTTTCAAACCCTAAACGACTACGATCCGGGGATTGTTGCTGATTTGATTCAACAGAGTCAAACCTCGATCGAAGCGTTAAAACAAACCATCCAAACGAAATCAGGATCGGATCTGTTTGATTTTATCCTGGAAGATATCCAGCAATTAAAGAAGACCAACTCTGATTCACAGAGTTTTGGTGTGCTTATGACTGGTATGAATGCTTCCTCCTGGATCAATGAGAAAATGATGGAGTGGTTAGGTGAAAAGAACGTAGCAGATACGCTTTCTCAATCCGTATCCAACAATATTACTTCGGAAATGGGTCTGGAGTTGTTGGATGTTGCAGATGTGATTCGCCCGTATCCAGAAGTAATCAATTACTTGCAATATGTAAAAGACGATAGCTTTTTGGATGAGCTGGTTAAGCTTGATGGTGGACAGGAAGCCCAGGACGCCATTTATGCTTTTCTCAACAAATACGGAATGCGATGTGCCGGAGAAATCGATATTACTAGAACTCGTTGGAGCGAAAAACCAACGACACTTTTTTCTATAATCCTTAGTAACATCAAAAACTTTGAGCCTGGTGCCGGCAAGCGGAAATTTGAGCAGGGGCGACAGGCGGCTTTGAACAAAGAACAAGAGTTGTTAGAACGATTGAAGCAATTACCGGATGGTGAACAAAAAGCCAAAGAAACAAAGCGGATGATCGGCCTAGTCCGGAATTTCGCAGGCTATCGTGAATATCCAAAATACGGCATCGTTAATCGCTACTTCGTTTATAAGCAAGCGTTGCTGAAAGAAGCCGAACAACTCGTACAAGCCAACGTTATTCATGAAAGAGAGGATATTTACTACCTCACTTTTGAAGAACTGCACGAAGTTGTACGCACAAATAAACTGGATTACCAGATCGTCAGCAAACGAAAAGACGAGTACAGATCATTTGAAAAACTAACTCCCCCACGTGTTCTCACGTCTGATGGTGAAATGATTGCCGGTGCGTACAAACGAGAAAATCTCCCGGCTGAAGCTATTGTAGGCCTGGCTGTTTCTTCCGGAGTTATAGAGGGACGAGCACGTGTCATCCTAAACATGGAAGACGCCGACCTAGAAGATGGAGATATATTAGTCACCTCGTTTACTGACCCTAGCTGGACACCATTATTTGTATCCATAAAAGGTCTAGTCACCGAAGTTGGTGGACTGATGACCCATGGAGCAGTTATCGCACGTGAATATGGCTTACCGGCAGTTGTCGGAGTAGAAAATGCGACCAAACTGATCGAAGATGGGCAACGAATTCGCGTACATGGAACAGAAGGGTATGTAGAAATTCTTTGACACTCCCCGACCTGAAGGTAGGGGGATTCTTAAGACATTTCTGTCAAAATATCCCTATCGATCGACTGTAAGCGGAAACGATATAACTCAAATGAGTGACACTCAAATCTGTGAACTCACACAAGTGTCACTATAAAAAGCGACTGTGAAGCCATCGAAGACAGCAGTTATACCTGAAATATCAAATGAAAACACTCGAATGCACAGAGGATTCCCATCATGTTTACAGAAGAAAAAACTCTCAATAGTCAAGCTATCGCTGTCGTCGCCGATACTACTTCTCAATCAACTCTTGCAGTTGCTCAACCCTCTGAACTGATGAAACCCACTTTAAAGCGGGGTTCTACAGGTCAAGCCGTCAAGGAACTGCAACAGCTTTTATATCATTGGGGATATTATTACGGTTTTTCGATCGATGGTATTTTCGACACCTATGTTGAAGACGCCGTCAAAGACTATCAACACCGCGTCTTTTTACCTGAAGATGGGATTGTCAGTCCTCTAACCTGGCAAGCACTATACTCTGGTGCACCTGTGAATATGCCGACTCTGATGAATGGTAGTTCAGGTAATGCTGTCAAAATTGTTCAGAATGTCTTGAAATTGAATGGATACTATTTCGGTTTTGTTGACGGATACTTCGGGGTTATGACCAAAGTAGCGGCGATCCAGTTCCAAACGATTAAGGGTTTACCAGCCGATGGAATTATCGGGCCGAGAACTTGGCACGCTTTGAGCAAGTTACCGCACTAAACAACGGTATATCTCACTTGTATAGGACTTACGTGCCGACTCTAATTGTCGGGTGCGAAACGCGCACCTTACAACTACAGGTAGTGTAGTTTCTCAGTTATTACGTAAGTCCGGTTAGTTAAGCTTTAATCATTTATGAGGTTAATCAAATGACACATTCTGCTATCCTTGAAGCTCCCGCAAATTCTGCTGAACCCGGACAAGAGCTGGCTGAATTTTTGCAGGAAGATAATGGACACTACTCGGCAATGCGAGCGATGAGTTTTATTGCACTGATTGCAGCAATTGTGTTTGGCGTAATCACAATAACTAGCAAGAATGCTGATGGCAAATACATTACAACTTCTTTTTTAGTTGCTGCTTTTGCACCAAAAGCTGTTCAAAAATTTGCAGAACATCCTTAAAGAGTTGACAGTTGACAGTTGACAGTTGCGGGCGGAGTTTTTAGGACAATGATTTAAACTGAACTTCTGCCTACGAGGGGAAGTTCAGTTGTAAAATCTCTCAACGATCGCCCTTATTTGCTCCATCAGTTCGCTTTATTCTTCCACACGATAGCCCAATTCCGCCAAACGAGTCCGAGACTGCCGCCACTTTGGCTGCACCTTGACAAATAACTCCAAATACACTTTGCCTTCAATTAACTTTTGAATCTGTTCCCGGGCCGCACTGCCGATCGACTTGAGCATACTGCCGCTTTTACCGATTAAAATGCCTTTTTGGGAATCCCGTTCGACGTGAATTGTCGCCAGAATGCGAGTAATTTTTGCTTCTTCTTGAACTATGTCGATCGCGATTGCTACCGAATGCGGCACTTCTTCCCGCGTCAGCAGCAAAATCTGTTCCCGAATCAATTCGCCCATAATAAAGCGTTCCGGCTGGTCAGTCACCAAATCGGGCGGATAATAATAAGGCCCAACCTCCAAATGTTCGATTAACAATTGTTGCAGCGACTCGACACCCTCGCCCGTGAGAGCCGAAAATTTCACTACAGGCCACTCAGGATTGACAATTTGCTCGTAAGTTCGATCGATCAACACGCAATCCGACGGTTGTTCGTCCAACTTATTCATCCCCAAAATCACCGGAATGCCGATATTGCTGAGAATTTCGACAATATATCGATCGCCCCCTCCCGATTCCACCGAACCATCCACCACAAACAGCACCACATCCACCGACTTAATCGCTGTGCGGGCATTCTGCACCAAAACCTTGCCCAATTGGTGATGTGGCTTGTGAATTCCGGGAGTATCTACAAAAATAATTTGTGCTTCCGGTGTCGTTAGGATGCCCCGCAGCCTGTTACGTGTCGTCTGAGACACCGGCGAAGTAATCGCAATTTTCTGCCCCACCAACTGATTCATCAGCGTTGATTTTCCGACATTCGGGCGTCCGACAATACCCACAAAACCCGATTTGTAACCCGCCGGAGCCACGGGAACACCCATAATGTCCGATACGTCGATAAATTTACTATCTTCCACTAAAATCACCTATTTTCAAGCCCCTTCTCTGTCTATTGTCGCCTGAAAATACTCAAACGCCCATTGGTGCACTCTAGCATCTTTCTCGCTTTGGTATACCTTGCAACAGTCAAAGCTCGATCGAGCCGCAAACCAGTGTTAAAACGTGATACGCGATCGGCAAAACTTGATATCTGAGACAAAATTTGATAAAGTTCCAATGACATCGATCGAAAATGAATCATTCTGGTAAAACCGACTCCCCAATGCTGTAACAACTTCAGATGTGTAAATATTTATCTCAACTGAAACTCTTCTACAGTTTGTCAGGCAAACCAGTTTTAACGTTTTTGAAGGTGTGTGGTAATAACTTAGGTAAGTTGAACTCCAACTCAAAAGCTCAATATCATCAGGCGCTTTCTCAATAAAAGCTAGTGTCTTTTGAGCATACCTAAATTAGTGCTAATCGTCATAAATTTGAGGAGATGAATCGGATGAAATCGAAATTATTTTGGAGTTGCTGCACCGTTTTGGTAGCAAGCTTGCCTGTTTCCGCCTTGGCTCAAACAAGCCCTCCCACAAGCCCTCAAGCAGGTATTGACTACAAGGGTGGCTCGAAGAATTACCAGTTGCTACCGGGCAGAATCCAGGACAGAACCTTGCCCAAAGCCTTTGACTTTCCAATTATTACCAATGTTGGTACTGACACTAGCATCACCTCGGATTTCCTAATTACCGATCAGTTTCGCGCCCCAGCGGGTCGTACAGAATACACCGGAGCTCTCACCGCCTGGGCAACATCAATCAGAGAATGTCTGGCGAAACAACCACTCTTGATTCGAGCCAGCACTAAGAACCCGATTCAGATTAATGGTAGAGTAGGCACGATTGTCAGAAACGCAAATAACCGTGCAGTTTGCAAATAAGCCAGCAATATCACAGGGGCTAAATTGACCGTAATTGCTGTAAGGGCGGGTTCACAAATATCTCCCATGCAAGCATCGATACAGTAAACCCGTCACCGCAGCGATATTGGGGTCACTCGATGCCACTTGATATAACTTCCGCTATCTTAAAGATAAAAACTAGAGAGTGTTTTTGAACAAAAAGAGCAATAGAAAACCTATTGCTCTTTTTGTTGGCGAAATTTCAATTAATAGCTATTAGGGCTTCTATGATATCGGCTGAAACGACATCATATAAGAGGTTTGTAGTGAGGAATGCAAGTCCTTATCAAAGTTTAAGGACTTGCATTCCTCACTGCAAACGACATAATTACGCAGAAACCAGCTTTTTTCCAAAAAATCCCGTGCAACCCGAAGAATATGGATTTTAAAACCTGGTTTATGAAAGTTTGTCTGCGTAATTCACGATTTAGTAGCACAAAATTCATGTGTACTCAGTAAAATTTCGCCATAATCAGGAATCCAAGCTAGCCACTGTTCTTCCGAACATTCACACAACAGCCACGCTTCGTCAAAGCTGAATGCGGTTGGCGGATTGAACAATTTAACCCACATAGAAGGAGCCAATTTTGGTGCAGGTACGGCGCAGCCAAATTTTTCCCAGTCGCGGACACCGGCGAAGCTTCCGGGTGTTGATTGGGATTGCCAAGTACGAATATCTGTTTGCAGTTGCATAACTACTCCTGTCTAGCTAAGAGTCTGCACCAGAGCGCGGTTGAAACAACCCAGAGCCAAGGCGCAGATAAACTTTGATTATGTAGTCTATGTTACCGAATTATCTAGGCGAATGTGTAAGGTTGTAGCAAAAATTTACAATCGAGAGGAAAAAACTGGCTCAAAGCTGAAAAGGTCGATCGGCTATTGTTCAGCTCGGCAAAAATCGACTACCATAGCAAACAACATCTGATTTATTTCAAAAATTCCCACATGAACCCAACTGCCAAATCCCAGTGGAAAACTCTAGATCGCTTTGTAGAAATCAAGTCTCATTGGGTAAAACTAATCGCCGAACATCTCGAAACAACCGAAGGAAAAACAGTAGAATATTGGCGAGTAGAAAGAGCAGATTCAGTTGTAATCTTGACAATTCAAGCTGAAAAATTTGTGTTTCCCTCACCCATGTATCGCCCCGGCGTGGCATCCGCAACCCTGGATTTTCCCGGCGGTCGCGTACCAGCCGAAGCCACGCCAGCAGCAGCCATTCCAGCTATAATAAAGAGGGAACTAGGCGTGACAGAAAACGCGATCGCCCGCATCGAACCGATCAACACCGTCGGCTGGGCAATAAACAGTTCCTTCTCCAATCAAAAACTCTACGGTTTTGTTGCAGAATTGCACCCTACAGCAACAGTAAGCCCCGAACTTATCGGTGCTGCATATCCTGTCACCCCAGACGGAATTCGCGACTTGCTCAAAGAATTAACTTGCCTGCAATGTCGAGCATTACTGCTAGAATGGCAAAATCAAATGGATTTTAGATTTTAGATTTTACATTTTAGAATTGGGAATTGTCCCCCGATGCTCGCTGATTTAAATTTTAGGACTTACGCTCATAAACCCGGTTTCTCTGACAAATCTTGGGTTAAGCAGCAAATTATCTAAGAAAAAAACCGGGTTTCTAGCCCCTTGTCTGTAAGTTCTAAAATTCCTGAAAACCCAAATCACCGGAACTAATCATGCCTCTCAATAATGAAGTTGCTGTCGAATGCCTCGACGTGACATATCGCCTCAACCGCAGGCATTTAGTAGACAAACTCAATTTCAAAGTGCTGCAAGGAGAAGTTTTAGTATTGCTGGGACGCAGCGGGAGTGGCAAAACTACTACCATGAAATTGATTAACAATTTACTAACGCCAAGCAGCGGCGAAGTTCTTGTCATGGGAAAACCGACAACTCAGTGGAACCCTATTCAACTACGCCGAAAAATTGGCTATGTGATTCAAGAAATCGGTTTATTTCCCCATTTTACCGTCGAGCAAAACGTCGGTTTAGTGCCGAAATTGGAAGGTTGGGAGGGCGATCGTATTCAATCTCGCGTCCGCCAACTGTTAGAATTAGTCAACCTCGACCCCCAGCACTTTGCCAAACGCTATCCCCATCAGTTATCCGGCGGACAGCGGCAGCGGGTAGGCGTCGCAAGAGCACTGGCGGCTGACCCTCCGATATTGTTAATGGACGAACCGTTTGGTGCTTTAGACCCGATTACTCGTCTGGAATTACAACGGGAATTCGGTCAATTGCAGCAGCAACTCGGCAAAACTGTGATTTTTGTGACTCACGGGATTCAAGAAGCTTTTTTGTTAGCTTCTAGAATTGGTTTGATGCAAGACGGACGGTTGGTTGAATTGGGATCGCCCGATAATTTTCTCAAATCTCAGCATCCCGAAGCTGGGGCATTTCTTGAATGTTTGCAAGTAGCTAAATTTGAATGATTTAGCAAAAATTTGATAATATAGTTTTAGTAAGTAAGCTGATAATCAAACGATGCACAGTCTTTACGAGACAGATTTCTATGCTTGGACGCAAGAACAAGCCAAGTTACTTCGCAAGTGTCAGTGGAGTGAACTTGACTTGCCAAATTTAATTGAGGAGATTGAATCTTTGGGCAAACAGGAACGCCAAGAACTTAGAAATCGTTTGAGCATTTTGCTGGGGCATTTGTTGAAGTGGCAATATCAGCCCCAGCAGCGGAGTCGTAGCTGGCTGTCTACAATTCGAGTGCAGCGACGGGACACTCAGAGACTGATACAGGATAACCCAAGTCTGAAACCTTACTTGCAAGAAGCTTTCCAAGAAGCTTATCAAAACGGTAGAGATTTGGCAGTAGGAGAAACCGATTTACCTCTCAAAACATTTCCTCAAAATTGCCTTTACAGCTTAGAGGAAATTCTGGATTCTCGCTTCTATCCTGGTGAACCAAGTCCTGAAATAGAAAATGATTTATAAGGTTGACAGCAATCAACACTAACCAATTCCCCAATGATAATTTTTATCAACCGCTATGGCGCTGAGATAATTCAGCGCGCAACTGAACACTTATATTTAGTAACTGTTGCAATTTTTATCGCTATTATTGTGGGGATGCCCCTGGGAATTTTAGCCACGAGAAAACCTAAATTGAAAAAGCCAATTTTGGGATTTGCTAATATTATGCAAACAATTCCCAGTTTAGCTTTGTTTGGCTTGCTAATCCCGGTGCCGGTATTGGGTGGAATAGGCGATCGCACGGCAATTATCGCCCTCACTCTGTATTCTTTACTGCCAATTATCCGCAATACTTATACTGGTATTGTCGGCGTCGATTCAGCGATTACGGAAGCAGGAAGAGGCATGGGAATGACTGATATGCAACTGTTATGGCAAGTGGAAATTCCCCTGGCGCTGGGCGTGATTCTGGCGGGCGTGCGAGTTGCTGCGGTAATTGCGATCGGACTCGCTACAATCGCGGCTGCAATTGGCGCGGGTGGCTTGGGGGTGTTTATTTTTCGCGGCGTTGCTACCGTCAACAATCAGTTACTTTTGGCTGGGGCAATTCCCGCAGCTTTAATGGCCTTAGCTGCGGATTTTGGGCTGGGTTTGGTAGAAGCGCGCCTCTCGAAAAGTACCTTAAAAACTATTAATTAGGACTAAAATCCTGGCTACCTTCCGTTAGCGTTGTCACTGTCTGCGAACCAGAAGCATTCGCAGGATTTGCTATCAGATTGCGGATTTGATTTGAGCGTTCACTGTACTCGCGATCGCTCAAAACAGCTTGACTTCCCTCCAGCGAAATAGCATCTGCCAAATCGATCCAAGAACGGCAACCGCCGTATTCAGGAATGTAGGGAATTTCGCGGATTTCTGCAAGGCGGTAAGCCCGCAGCAATAAAATATAAATTGGCTGAGTTTGTTTCCATTTTAGGCGATCGCTGACAAAATTTTCGTTCCAAATATGGTACGGAAATAGCGCAGTAATTGCCGGTTCCCAAGCTACCAAAAAAACATCAGTAATCTCCGCCCAACTGCCAATTCTAATAACTTCAGGATGCCAACCAGATTCGACAGCCTTGACTTGATGTGCAAACTCCGGCTTTAATAAACCCGGCTGTTGGTGTTCAAAAGTTGGATACAGCAAAACCTGTTTGTCAGTGACATTGAACTGTCCGGCTTGCTCGCGAATTCCCCCCTTCCGCAACAGCACAATCGTTTGACCTTGTTCCAAAGCATTAACTGCTACATTCCATTCTTTCAGGGCCCTAGTAGTTGATTTCATAGGAATTGAGTTGGGTTTTAACAATAGTAACAAAAATCGGTACTTTCAAGCAAGTACAGCCACTTTTTCCTGTTAAAATTGGCGTAGTCCTGACTATGCAGGACTACCTTATTTTGATAAAGACAATAATTGGTTGGCCCACGATGTGGCCCAACTGCTGTTTTCTTTATTACTCTAACCGATAAAATAATCGTCTCTTCTGTGTCCAAGCTATCCTCTACTATCACCCCGGGTAGATTCAGCAATTTTGTCGTTAATTTTTTCAGGAGTTTATTTAAATACTTAAGAAAATTTAAAGATTCTCGCATATTATCAAGTACCGAACAAGCATATTTAGATTTGTTAAAAATTAAATTTTATTCAAAAAGCTTAGATTATACTTATTTAGAGTGCATAGAAAATAGTTTTTTAATTCGGTTCTGTCATAAATATCAGTAGACCTACTGAAATACCGCCTGCTCTTCAATTTATTTTTAGTGAAATTACGCACATGAGCATTACTATTTTCGGTTACAACCTAAGCGAAGCTATTTACGAAAGTGTCAGTACGATTATTTATCGCGGCACAAAAGACATTGATAGAACCTCAGCAATTATCAAAACCTTCAAAGCTGAGCATCCGACAATCGCAGAAATTTCCCGATTAAGACACGAATATAAAATACTTCGACATTTAGACAGTCAAGGAATAGTCAAACCCATAGCTTTAGAAAACTATCATAACGGCTTAGCGCTGATAGTAGAAAATTTTAGAGGTCAATCCTTGAAAGATTATCTTAACAATCAACCCTTGGCTATAGACGCCTTCCTCAAAATCGCAATTCAGTTAGCAACAACTCTTGGAGACATTCATCACAGTAATGTAATCCATAAAGACATTAAGCCCCAAAATATCTTAATTGACCCCGATACAAAGGAAGTAAAAATTATTGATTTTAGCATTGCTTCTCTTTTAGAGCGAGAAAATCAAACCGTCACAAATCCAAACTTATTAGAAGGAACTCTCGCTTATATGTCGCCGGAACAAACCGGCAGAATGAACCGCTCAGTGGACTACCGTACCGACTTTTACTCCCTGGGTATTACATTTTATGAAATGCTGACGGGTAAGCTACCTTTTTCCGCAAAAGACCCCCTAGAACTCGTTCATTGCCATATAGCTAAAGCACCAATACCACCTAAAAAGCTGACTCCCGAAATACCGGATGCAGTTTCTGAAATTGTAATGAAATTATTATCTAAAACTGCTGAAGATAGATATCAAAGTGCTTTCGGAATAAAAATTGACTTGGAAAACTGCCAGCAGATGCTTTCTGCTGGAGAGATTTTCCCATTTATTATAGGTCAACTAGATTCCTACAGCCAATTTATGATTCCGCAAAAACTCTATGGGCGGGAAAGAGAAGTTGCTAATTTGCTAGAAGCCTTCGCTCGCGTCAGTGGTGGGACAACGGAAATGATGCTAGTTTCCGGTTATTCAGGTATCGGCAAATCTTCCTTAGTTAACGAAGTTGATAAACCTATAGTCGGAGCACGAGGG
Organism: Microcoleus sp. S13_C5; assembly: GCF_036700845.1. Lineage (NCBI taxonomy): Bacteria > Bacillati > Cyanobacteriota > Cyanophyceae > Oscillatoriales > Microcoleaceae > Microcoleus > Microcoleus sp. S13_C5. The sequence continues at coordinate 50,198 of NZ_JAUBPR010000027.1, read as the reverse complement.
TATTTTATTTCCGGTAAATTTGACCAATTTAAGCGGAATATTCCTTATGCTGCTTTAATTCAAGCATTTCAAGGATTGATGCGGCAACTGCTCACTAAAAATTCTGCTCAAATAGCAATTTGGAAAGCTAAAATTCTCGAAGCACTTGGTGCCAATGGGCAAATTATTATTGAGGTTATTCCCGAAGTAGAAAAGATTATTGATCCACAGCCTGCGGTTCCGACTTTGGGACCCACTGAATCTCAAAACCGATTTAATCGAGTGTTTCAAAAATTTATACAGGTGTTTAGTAAACCCGAACACCCCCTAGTGATATTTTTGGATGACTTGCAGTGGGCTGATTCGGCTTCCCTCAAGCTTATTCAGCTAATTATGACCCATCCCGATAGTAAATATCTGCTATTAATTGGCGCTTATCGGGATAATGAAGTCAGTGCAACTCATCCGTTAATTTATACATTAGAGCAAATTCAAAATACCAGGGCAACAGTAAATAATATTATCCTCCAATCTTTGGAACTCTCTCATGTCAACCAATTAGTGAGCGAAACCCTTCGCAGTCACATTTCCGAAGTTTTGCCCCTGGCTGAGTTAGTTTTTAAGAAAACCCAGGGAAATCCCTTCTTCTTAACTCAACTGCTCAAATCCCTTTATCAAGACCAACTCCTCTCCTTTGATTTCAATCAAGTTTGTTGGCAGTGGGATATCCAACTGCTTCAAGGCATTGATATCAGCGATAATGTCGTCGAATTGATGGTCAGCCAAATTCAAAAGCTATCGTCCCCGACGCAGAATGTCTTAAAATTAGCTGCCTGTATAGGAGATAAATTTAGTTTAGACGTTTTGGCAATTGCTAATAAAAAATCTCAGTCAGAGACGGCAAGGGATTTATGGGAAGCGCTGCAAGCTGGTTTCGTTCTGCCACTCAATAATTCCTACAAAATCCCCCTGCTATTTGACTCGGAAATATCTACAGAACAGTCAACCGAGCAGTTTAATGTCACCTACAAGTTTTTGCATGACCGAGTGCAACAGGCGTCTTATTCTCTGATACCCGACGAGCAGAAAAAAGAAACTCACCGCAAAATTGGTCAACTACTGCTGAATTCCACAACCCCTGAAGAACGAAAAGAAAATATCTTTGCACTGGTTAACCAACTAAATTATGGAACTGATTTAATCACTTTGGAGTTGGAAAGATATGAGTTGGCCGAACTCAATCTGATCGCCGGACAGAAAGCCAAAGCTGCCACTGCTTATGAGTCTGCTGTCAAATATTTGAATGTGGGTTTAGGACTTCTCGCGGAGGATAGCTGGCAGAGTCAATATGAGCTGACATTAAACCTCCATTTAGAAGCAGCCGAAACTGAATATATAAACACTAACTTTGAGCGATCTCAACAGTTGTCGGAGACGAGCCTGAAACAAGCGAAAACCCTTCTGGAAAAAGGCAAGGTCTACGAACTTAGAATTCAATTAGAGATGTCTCAAAATCGGAGAATATCAGCTCTAGATAATGGACTCGCCGTTCTGGAAATGTTCGGAATTAGCCTAGAGCCAGAACCACCTCAAGAACTGATAGTTGATGATTTAGCTAACTTGCCGACAATGACAGCTCCCGATAAACTTGCAGCTATGCGAATATTAAATCTTATTATAACACCAGCTTTTATTGTAAATCCTGCGATGTTTCCGCAAATTCTTTATACAAAAATAGCCTTGTCTATGAAGTATGGGAATTCGCCTGAATCTGCTTTTGCTTATGTTTGGTATGGAGTGCTACTCTGTGGACGATTAGGAGACATAGATTCTGGATATCGCTTTGGCAACTTAGCTATTTATTTACTAGAAAAGTTTAACGCAATTACCCTTAAATCAAAAATAGTTTGTATATTTAATTGTCTAGCAAGGTTTTGGAAAGATCCGCTTAAGGAAACCCTAGAATCTTTGGTTGAGGCAATTCAAAGTGGTATAGAAACTGGAGATATAGAATATGCTTGTCACAGTATAGCAAATTATTGCAATCACTTATTATTTAGCGGGGGTGAACTACAAAAACTTGAGCAAGAACAGGCAAAATATGTTGCTATGACCATTCAGCTCAAACAAGAATATGATACTTTTTTTGTGAAAGTTCACCAGCAAATAGTTGACAATTTATTGGACAAAAATTCAGACAAATACCATTTACGAGGTGCAAGCTTTAATGAAGAAGAACTACTGCCAGGAATTATAGCTTCTAACAATGGGACTTTGCTCTATGCCTATTATGCCGGCAAAATGATGCTATCTTATTTATTTAAAGAGTTTAATCAAACAGTGATAATTGCTCATTTAGCATTAAAATACGCCAGCATGGGTGCAGGATTAATGCACATGAGTATCGACAACTTTTACCATTCTCTTTCCCTCCTAGCACTGTATCCAAAAGCCTGGCCAAAAGATAAAGAAAAATATCTAAGTGTAGTAGCAGCTAACCAAGAAAGGATGAAGACTTGGGCGTTCCATGCGCCGTGCAATTTTCAGCACAAGTATGAGTTAGTAGAAGCAGAAAAAGCGCGGATTTTGGGACAACCTTTAGAAGCGAGCGATTATTACGATCGCGCCATAGCCGGAGCCAAAGAACAGGGATATATCCAAGAAGAAGCATTAGCCAACCAACTAGCAGCAGAGTTTTATTTTTCCCGCGCTAAAGATAAAATTGCTCGGATTTATTTAACCGATGCTTACTACGGATATAGTCGCTGGGGAGCGAAAGCTATAGTCAAAGATTTAGAAGCCAGATATCCTCAAATATTTTCCCGGATAGCGAAGCCCGAAAGTCAAGGTAGCCCGGTGACGACGATCACTAGCTCGACGAGTGGAGGAAGTGCAGGATCTCTAGATTTAGCTACTGTGATCAAAGCATCCCAAGCTCTTTCTGGTGAAATTGTACTGAGTAAGCTGTTGGCAAAATTGATGAAAATTGCGATCGAGAATGCGGGCGCTCAAAGTGGCGTTTTCATTTTAGAAAAAGCGGGAACTTTACTAATAGAAGCTTATGGAACCGTAGATAGCGATGTAGAAGTTCTGCAAACAATACCAGTGGAAAATAGTCAGCAACTACCCATATCTTTGATTAATTATGTTGCAAGAACTCAGGAAAATGTTGTATTAAGCGATGCAACTTGTGAGGGAACCTTCACAGCGGATACTTATATAGTCAACCAAAAACCCAAGTCAGTATTATGTACTCCAATCGTTCATCAAGGAAAACTTACTGGGATTCTGTACTTAGAAAATAATCTCACAACTGGTGCTTTTACTCCCGAGCGTTTAGAAGTTTTACAACTTTTATCTTCTCAAGCAGCTATTTCGATTGAAAATGCCCGTCTTTATAACGATTTGGAAGCAGCCAACGCTACTTTAGAAGCGAAGGTGGCAGAAAGAACGCAACAGTTACAAGAAAAAAATATCCATTTACAAAAAGCAGAAAAATCAGCGAAAGCCGCCAACTCTGCCAAGAGTGAGTTTCTTGCTAATATGAGCCACGAGCTCCGAACTCCACTTAATGGCATTTTGGGTTACACGCAAATCCTCAAACGACAAAAAAACTTGGCTGACCAGCAAAAAGATGGTCTGAACGTCATTAGTCAGTGCGGCGATCACCTCTTAACCCTGATTAACGATATTTTAGACCTCTCTAAAATCGAAGCCCGAAAAATGGAAATCCACCTGAGTAATTTCCATTTATCAGAATTTTTGGAAGGCCTGGCTGAAATTTGCAATATTCGGGCAGAACAAAAGGGAATCTCCCTGATTTACGAGGCAATTACTCAACTACCTATTGCCGTCCAGGGTGATGAAAAAAGGTTGCGGCAAGTTTTAATCAACTTACTCGGCAATGCGATTAAGTTTACCGAAAAAGGTGGGGTGGCATTCAAAGTAGGATATCAAAATGGCAAAATCCGGTTTCAAGTTGAAGATACCGGAGTTGGTATGGCACCAGAGCAATTGCAAGATATATTTTTGCCTTTTCACCAAGTAGGGGATGCCAACCGCAAGGTTGAAGGGACCGGGTTGGGACTGGCAATTAGCCGCCAATTAGTCCAGATGATGGGCGGTGAAATAAAGGTGAAGAGTACATTAGGACAAGGGAGCATTTTCTTCTTCGATTTAGATTTGCCAGAGGTATCGGAATGGGCGACTAATGCAGCCAAAGCCAATGCCCACACAATCGTTGGTTTCAAAGGCGGAAAGCGAAAAATTCTCATAGCTGACGATAAGTGGCAGAATCGTTCGATCATTGCGGGAATGCTTCAGCCGTTAGGATTTGAAATTCTGGAAGCAACGGAGGGTCAGGACTGTTTAAACAAGGTGGCAGAGTTTAAACCAGACTGTATTTTAATGGACTTGATGATGCCAGTAATGAGTGGCTTAGAAGCAACGCGCCGGATTCGCAAATCACTAGGTCAGACTAAGTTAGTGGTGATTGCTACTTCGGCCAGCGTTTTTGATTTCGATCGACAACAAAGTGTCGAGGTAGGTTGCAATGATTTTATTCCCAAACCCATACGAATCGAGGAGCTTTTAGAAAAATTACGTACTCATTTAGGGTTAGAATGGATTTATGAAGAAAACCAGGAAGAGATTAGGAAAGCAGAAGGAGAAACAAAATCTCTAAGTTCTGAAATTGTAGCTCCCCCCGATGAGGAAATCGCCGTTCTATTCGATCTAGCGATGATGGGGGATCTCCGAGGGATTGCGGAGGGAGCTGCAAAACTCGAACAGCTCAATGAGCAATGGGTGCCCTTTGCCACCCATCTGCGCCAGTTAGCCAAAGGATTTGAAGAACAACAAATTCTAGAGTTTATTAAACAGTATAGGACGACAACCAATGAGTAGTGAACTTGCCGAACAAAGCACCATTTTAATCGTAGATGACACTCCGACTAATTTAGGTGTCCTGTTCGATTTTTTGGCTGATTTTGGCTTTAAAGTATTGGTAGCTAGGGATGGCCAAAGTGCTCTCCAGAAGGTCGCATATGCTGCGCCCGATCTGATCCTGTTGGATGTCCTTATGCCGGGAATTGATGGGTTTGAAACTTGTCGCCGTTTGAAAGCGAATGATTTAACGAGAGACATTCCCGTGATTTTTATGACGGCTCTTGCTGATACGGTGGATAAGGTTAAAGGTTTGAGTCTGGGTGCGGTGGATTATATCGCTAAGCCTCTTCAGCATGAAGAGGTTTTAGCTCGTGTTAATGTCCACATGAAGCTCCGCAATTTGTCGAAGAAACTCTTAGAGCAAAATGTGTACTTACAAGCAGAAATCGAACAGCGTGTCAAAGCGGAATCTTCGCTCTTGAAGCTAGCATCGGAGTTGGAAAGGCGAGTTGACGAAAGGACGGCTGAACTTTTTCTATCCAATCAATTGCTCAAACAGGAGATTCAAGAGCGTCTGCAAGCAGAGGCGGGATTGCAAGAATCGGAAGCTCAATTGCGAACCCAAACTCAATGTTTAGAAAAGGCTTTTCGAGACTTACAAATCACGCAGACTAAACTTGTGCAGAGCGAAAAAATGTCTTCTCTCGGTCAGCTTGTTGCAGGTGTCGCCCATGAAATCAATAATCCCGTTAATTTCATCTTTGGGAATCTTTCTTATGCCCATGATTATACCCAAAATCTGATTGATCTCGTCAATCTTTATCACCAAGAATTTCCGGCAGCCGGGCCAAAAGTTGAAGAGAAAATAGACGAAATAGAACTAGGTTTTTTGATTGAAGACTTACCTAAATTGCTGAGTTCAATGAAGGTAGGCGTAGACCGGATTCGCGAAATTGTTCAGTCGCTGCGAATCTTCTCGCGATTGGATGAATCGGAAATGAAACCGGTGGATATTCACCAGGGTATTGATAGCACTCTGTTAATTTTGCATAACCGTGTTAAAGGAAGGGGCGATAGACCTGCAATTGAGGTGGTTAAAGAATTCGGCAATCTGCCTCTGGTAGAGTGTTATGCGGGTCAGCTTAACCAGGTGTTTATGAATCTTGTTGCTAATGCTATTGATGCAATAGATGATTATAATACGACGCGATCGTTAAGTGAAATGAAAGCTAATCCTTCTAAGATTTTCATTCGCACTGAGGTCACGGAATCTAATCGAGTGTTAATTCATTTTAAGGATAACGGGCCTGGGATGACCGAAGAAATTAGCCAACACCTATTTGAGCCATTTTTTACTACTAAGCCTATCGGGAAGGGTACTGGTATTGGGCTGTCAATTTCCCATCAGATTGTAGTGGATAAACACGGGGGCCAGATCAATTGTATTTCAGCTCCTAATCAGGGGGCAATCTTTATTATTGATATTCCAATTCACCAGAAAATTTTTGCTAATAATTTAATTACAATGTCGCAAACAGCTTTGGGTATTTCTTAGTTGATTTTAACTTAACAAGACTTAAACAAATTTTAATCCCAAATAAATCCCAAACGGGCTTGATACGCAATAAATACGTTCATATTTTCTTGCAGACCGTGCACAAATCTATAAAATAAATATAGCTATTCTCAAAGCTGACCAAGCAGAGGGTAGATGTGCGTAAATTTAGGATACTGCAATCATAATCACTCAAGACCGTAATCAGGATTTTTTAGCTACCACCTTAAATACAACTGAACCCAAACTTCAGATATGTCAAATTATTTAATTGGGTAACTAAAACGTCCAGATGTTCCAATGTTTATCGTATAGTGGGTGGAGTTTCCTGTGCCATGTAGTCGCACAGGAGAGCTTATGACCAGGGGTTTAGTCTTGACCCACTTTATTGCTAAATTCTCACTGCAAAAGATGCTGCTAATTCCCGTTCTGGTTCCATACCAACTGTAGGTGGCATGGAACGATTTGCTACTTGCTCAATTAGTTGTAAATGTTGCGGCAGCATTTTCGCTAAACTGTAGCGTTCTAGGGCGGTTTGACGGGCTTTGATGCGAATTTCTGCCATGCGGGTAGGATGGTCTAAAACTTCATCAATGCGATCGGCTACTTGTTTCGGTGAGAAGTAATCGACTAGCAAACCGTTTTCTCCGTCGCGGATAACTTCTCTGACTGGCCCTGTGTCGGAACCAATTACTAAACATCCGGTTGATAGAGATTCAATCATGGACCAAGATAGCACAAAAGGTCTGGTCAAATAAACGTGTACGTCGGATGCTTGAATTACTTTTAGATAAAGTCCGTAAGGTAGGGGCCCGACAAAGTGAACTCGCGACAAGTCTAGGGGGACTTTTTTGAGCATATAGTCTTTGTAAGACTCGCCGTTGGGTAAAGAACGCCCATAACAAACTCTTTCTGAACCAACGATGACCACGTGACAGTTGGGGCGGCGTTCTTGTACATAGGCGATCGACTCAATGAATTCGGGAAAACCCCGGTAAGGTTCCATTCCCCGTGATACGTAGGTGACAATTTCATCAACGCCAGACAAGTCTAAGTTAGGCAAAACCAGTTTAGCACCGGGGTCTGGTTTGAAGTAATCGGTATCTACGCCGTCGTGGAGTGTGGATAATTTTTGTTGTAATTCTGGCGGGAATTGTGATCGCTGCCAATAAGTGGGCGACAAACCCCAATCGCAAGAATATAAATCGATCAGAATCGGCGCATTTTTGATTCTAATTCTGGCCATATCGTCAACTGTTAAAGGTTCCGCTGGGTCGAAATCTGCGTCGGAACCAATAGCATGATAAAACCACTCAAAATAACACAAAAGAGGCGTATTTGGAAAAGCTTCTTTGACAAACAATGTCGGCCCCCAACCGGAATGTCCGCAGATAATATCGGGTACGAAACCGTCTGCTTTGAGTTGTTCTGCCATTCTAAACACGGCTTGTCCGTAGATGACGGCACTTTCTAAAGGGCGGACATATTGGTGAGTCTGCGCGTGGGGTTCCCGGCTGGGGGTAAATGCTGCTTTGCGAACGCCGGGAATGTTCCACTCTGGGCGCTCGTTTTTAGTGCCGAAAACAATTTGATTTTTGGGATCTGCGCCTAAAGCCGTGATAATGTGGCGGTATTGGGCGGGGAAGTTGGGATGGAGAAATAATGCTTTCATTGTCTGTTGTCTGTTGACTGTTGTCTGTTGAAATAAAATATTTTGATTCGGCTAAAAAGCTTTGGTTTTATTCATTGGGGGTTGGTGCTTTGCATATCCAGACGCAATCTCGCGGTACTGAAGATGTATTTTTCAGGATGATTTGATAGTTTAAATGGTTGAGAAATTTTTCCATAATTGTATCAGTCATAACTGAAAATGCTGTGCCGTCTCTGTGCCCGAGCAAGTTTTTGTCCCACTCGCTGGCGAATTTTTGCCACCCTAATTCGCTAAAAATATTTGTGTGGTGAAACACGCAAATTCGATCGCCCCGCAGCAGTTTGGGAATTCGAGTCAGGTAGTTGAATATATCTACCGGCTCTACGTGTACCATTGTATCGTAACAAAAGCAGACATCGGCTGAACCTGGGGCGATGCCGTCCAATGTTAAACCGTCGAGTTTGACGTAAGAAACGCGATCATCTCCCAAGCGCGATCGGGCGGCTTGCAGCATTTGACTGGAAATGTCGGCACAAATTAGTTGATCGCAATATTTCAGCAGCAGCGAACCGGTTTTTCCCCCTCCGATACCAATTTCTAAAACCTTATGTTCTTTTTTGATGTACGGTGCAATAAATTGTTGTTCTATTAGCGCTTCGTATTCGGCTAAGGAGTTGGCGGCACCGGCAGCTTTACCTATCCATTCGTCGCCAATATGGGCAAGTTCGGCATTAGTTTTTTGCCACTGTTGGGCGTAACTGTCCCAGGCCCTTTCATAATCTACTCTTGGGCGATCGGTCATTTTTTCATCGTTCATTTTTGATTATTTTATAGTATTGATGGCTCAATTTTCAATATGTTCCGCAATTCTTGGCAAATTATATTAAATCCTGCCAAAAGTCTAGGAGGTGAGTTACTGCCCTTCACTGGCGGGGACGCTGGCACTGTAAAATGACTAATGACGGCTGAAATATGCTTCGCAGAAAATCTCTGCATAAGCTTGAGTCATTTCCTCAAAAGTATTAAGTGAATCCAAGACATATTTAGCGTTTTCAGCCAACTGCTGGCGCAAAGATTTCTCCTCCAATAAACTAATCAAAGCTGCAACTAATTCGTCCGGGCGATCGGGCGTATAAAACAAACCATTAATTCCCGGCCGCACTTGTTCTTTAATCCCAAAAATCGGCGATGTAACAATTGGTAAATCGCAGGCCATCGCCTCCAAAATCACTCTGGGAAAACTTTCGACGCGAGAAGTGCAAACAAAAATATCAGCCGCCTTGTAATATTTTCCCGTCTCCCCAGTTTCCGGGACTACTGTCACCCTTTGCCGCAACTCTGCTGGCAATTCCCCCACCAACTCGGCTAATTTATTGCTGTAAATACTAGGGCGATCGCCCACAATAAAACACCTAATTTTATTGTGCCATTTGTCAGGTAAAAGTGAAAGTGCTTTAACTAAATCCTGCTGGCCTTTGCGTTCGCATACCGTTCCCAGCAGCAAAATCACAACATCTTCCGCTGTAACACCTAAATTTTTTCTACCCAATTCAGAGTTCTCCGAATTTTCCAGTTTGCTCAAATCTAAGCCGTTGTGAATCACTGTAAAATTGTGGTGGCTGTTGAGAGGCAAATACCTGTCCCGCGTTGCATCTGCCACAAAAATAACTTTGTAAGGAAAGCGAAAACACTCTAAAGCTCTCGCCGCAATCTCCGATCCAAACCTGTTAAAATAAGTTTGCCAAGGTTCGCTTTCGTGCACGTTCCACACTGTAGGAATTCCGATTTGCCGCGCCGCATCAACTACAAAAAAGTTTTCTAAAGTATTGGCATAAATTGCATCTACTTTTAAACTTGCAATTTCTGTGCTAAAACTGCAGATTGCTTCATCATAAGCATCGCGCTGATAGATGTGTTCGAGAGGATTGTCGCGCACAATTACTTCAATTCCCTGCTGTTCGTAAGCTTGACGCAGGGGCCCGTCTGTTGTGCAAAGTACGATCGGCTTAACCACACCCTCAGCCGCCAATTTCACCGCGATTTCGTACTGATGCAGCGGTGCACCAGTGAAATCCAGCGAATTGCTGCACATCAAAACTCTAACAGGATGAATCAAATTCTCTGCTTCTGCTACCAACAAACCAGAATCGGAAACTTCCAATGTATAACCTTCTTCCTTCTTCCCTCTTCCTTCTTCCTTCTTCCTTCTCTCTTCTTCTTTCATAAAAACCCGTCGAGGTTGAATATGAAAATACTCATCTTCTAAAGACAAATGAGGACTGTAAAAACTGTCATTTTTGCCCGCATACTTACGTCTAAAAGCCGCCACTTCTTGAGGATTGTCGGTAAAACCCCTAGAAGTTCCCTCTTTGTGCAACAACTCCGCATCGGGACAATATACGCACCGATAACCGCGTTCTAACAGGCGATATCCGTAATCTGCATCATTGTAAGCAACAGCAAAATTTTCCTCATCAAAACCGCCCACTTCTAAGAACAATTGACGCGGAGTAATCATGCAAGCCGCTGTTACCGCAGAGTAATTTCGCGTTACCATCGCTTGAGAAAGATAGCCTCGATTTTCGCTGTTCATCAGCTTAAAAGCGTGACCAGCCAAACCGTGATGCAGCCCGTGAATTACGCCCGCGTGCTGAATTCTGCCATCTGGATATAACAGCCGCGCGCCGACTGCACCCACAGCGGGAATTTGAGCGTATCCCACCATTTGACTCAGCCAGCGGGGGTTAATTACTTCAGTATCGTTGTTCAAAAACAACACATATTCGCTGTCAACTTGTTCCGCAGCGCGGTTGTTAATGGCTGCAAAACTAAACTTGCCCCCAGGATTTTTTATCCGCAAAACTTGGCACTTTAATTCCTTTAAGTATTCCAGAGTTTTAGGGTCGTCGCTTTCGTTGTCGATGACGGCAACTTGATAATTTTTGTAGGTTGTAGTTTCTAGAGAATCCAGACAGGGTTTCAGCAATTTTAGCTGATTTTTAGTAGGAATAATTACCGTTACTGATGGGCCGTTATCCGGGAAATCCTGGGCAAATATGCCCAAATTTTCTTTAATCGCCCATGCGTGCTGAGCGACATTGCCGTTAATTTTTCGGCGGTTTAGTGCGTCTTGAATGGCTTTTTGACCTGCGGCAAAACTGGCGGGTTTCGCGGCCCCAGATATGGCTGTAGAACCGGGTGCAGTTCGCCAGTGATACAGCACTAACGGCAGGTGCGCGACATGGCGGGAAATTTCGGTTGCTCTCAAGGCAAAATCGTAATCTTGCGAGCCTTCCAAACCTAGTCGCAAACCGCCTATTTGTTCAAAAATGTGTTTTCGGACGGCGCACAAATGACCGAGATACATATAGGAAAGCAGGAGTTCCGGCGACCATTCCGGTTTGAATTGCGGGGCGAAGCGGCGACCTTTGGTGTCAATTTTATCGTCGTCGGAATAGAGAAAATCGGTGGCTGGATGCGCTGCAAAATATAGGGCAACTTCGCCTAATGCGTCGGGAGTTAGTTCGTCGTCGTTGTCTAAAAATAGGATGATTTCGCCTGTTGCGAGGGCGGCGGCGCTGTTAGTTGCTGCGCTGATGTTGCCGTTTTCTGTACGAAATGTGATGCGGATACGATCGTCCTTTTGAACCCAGCTTTTCAAATTTTCAGCAACAGTGAAATCGGTGCTGCAATCGTCGGCAATGCAGAGTTCCCAGTTTGGATAAACTTGATTGATTACGCTGTCGATCGCACTTTCTAAAAAATCTATCTGCGGGTTGTAAACTGGCATTACTACCGAAATTTTTGGCAGCGGTTCCCGGCAGGATTTTAACCGAGAAATTAAGTAATCGCGCGCGCGATCGTTCCACTGATTCACCTCCAGCCAAGCGTCATACCTATCAATAGGTTGAGGCACAACAAAACCCGCAGGCGGCAGCAAATCTCCCGGCGCACTAAACTGTTTTTGCTGCCGATAAATCTTCCCCAACTGGCGAATCACCTTCACAATTTCCCAAGGCATCGGCACAATTCTGCCGAGACGCTGTTTTCTTTCCCTCGCCCGCTGCTGAATTGCGGCTGTAAACCTTGATAACTCCTCAAACTTATCTGCACTTCGCTGCCAGATATGGTAGCGCCGCACTGTCAATATTTTAGGCGCTTGAAAAGACAAAATTTCCCCGGTTTCTAACTCAGCTTGGAGAGAAACGTGCCATTCGCCAGGAGGCAAATCGACAAGGGCCTCAAAACCGCTTTCCGAACTGTTAACCCAGTCGGGAAACACTTCGCCGACATCTTTTCGCCGTAAACCGTAGGCGCATTCTACAGAAGTATCGCCGCACAATAAGCTTAATTTACCAATTTTGCGATCGTGGTGGCAGCACCAACCTGCAAACAAAATTTGACCCTGACGCTGTTCCCATACCATCGGTACATCTAACGATGCTTGAATGGTTGAAACTAACAACGGATAAGCTGCCAACAAATGCCATTTACCTCGATCATCTTGCGCTTCCAGTAGCACTTCGTGTCGTCCGGCAGGCGCTTCCAATTGAATTGTAAAACCTGATGTCTTTGCAGCCGGAATATTAGAGTGTGCTAGCGCTATATCACTTCTCTCTATGCCGTAAACGCCTGCGAAACTCTGGTCTTTAATTCTGGCTCGCACTGCTGTAGTCTCTCTTTTTTGGTGAAAAACCCAGCCCACAATTAGCAGGTGGGAATCGCAAACTTGCCAAGTAGTGGGTTGGTCTAACGAAAAAATAAATTTAGGGAACAAGTCGCGGATTCGGCGCTGAGTTCCCCACAGCTTTTCTCTCACTTGCCACCATATTGAAGACTTGATGATAGCAAGTTCTGCCCGAAAATTTTCATTTTCCTGGCGGGAGTGTTCTAATTTTTCCTGAGTATCCTTTAATCTTTCCTGATTTTGACTTTGTGCTGTTTCTAGCTGAATTAACTCAGCTAACTTTTGCTGCAATATAAATTCAGTCTCTTCAAATTGTACCTGAGTTTGCCCTAATTCTGCTTCTAATTCTAATACTTTCGCTAAGGCTTCTTGAAATTGCGATTCTTTGCCTGCAAGCTGTACCTGAGTTTGTCCTAATTCTGCTTCTAATTCTAATACTTTCGCTAAGGCTTCTTGAAATTGCGATTCTTTGCCTGCAAGCTGTACCTGAGTTTGCCCTAATTCTGCTTCTAATTTTAATACTTTTGTTAAAGCTTCTTGAAAATTTGATTCTTTGCCTGCAAGCTGTACCTGAGTTTGTCCTAATTCTGTTTCTAATCCGAGGAGTTTTGCTAAAGCTTCTTGAAAATTTGATTCTTTGCCTGCAAGCTGTACCTGAGTTGCTCCTAATTCAGTCTCTAATCCCAACACTTTCGCCTGGGCCTGGTGAAATTGTTCTTGCCACTGTTTGAGTTCGGAAGAGCTAGTTTTTTGCTGTTTTTCCAGCAAGCGGATTTTGAGCCAATCTTCAAATGGCCAGACTGGAGATGCTGGGAAATGAATAACTTGAGCACTCGCACCTTTCGATTCGCTGCTCAGATTACCAGATTGGGTTTCCAAAAGTTCATAGAGTTCTAATGCTTCGGGAAAATATTTTTCTATTAAACTCGGTCTGTGACTTTTGACAATATCGTTGACTAATAAAGATTCTTCAAAATTGTCGCCCGGTATCGCACCTAAGTTAACATTAAATTTTTCGTTGACTCGATCGAGGAAAAGTTCAGGAGTGTTGCCGATCGGGTAAACGTTGGCTAGCAGACAGCGATGGGGGAAACTTTCGTAAAGTTCTAAAACTTTTTGATTGTAGTGAATCCACATTTTTACTGCCATTTCGGGATTTTGCAGCAAGCTAACATCGGTTCCCCGGCGGTAAAGGGAATCGACTACTTCCCAGGGCGATCGATAAACACAGATAAAATTAGCTTCGGGGAGTAAAGTCAGCCAAAAATCCCAAAAAAGGGCTGTTCGCGGGTCTTTCCAACCCCAATGTTTGTGAGTTTGTTGATTTTGGTCGATCGCGCGTTTGGCGATTTCCACGTATTCTGCTGCTACGGGAATCGTTTTTTCAAACGTACATCCGAGTTCATCAATACCGTGCGATCGCAAAACACTTTTGTGAAACTCCACAAAATCAACATTCTCGAAATGACCTTTCACATTTCCGTCGGCCGGGCCCACTAATTTTTTGCCAATATCAACCCCGACTTTCTGAAACAAAGAAGCTGTTAAAGACGTACCGGAACGGTGCATTCCGGTAACAATAAAAACCGACGGTTTGCTGTCATTTGTACTCACAATTTCTCTCCCTCGCCCTAATTCCCACACGAACCAAATTTACTCGCTACTCTCCCGCCAAGCCCAAGGACTGCCTGACTTGAAACCACGCGGTTCTCAGCTTCCAGAACTTGCTGCTTTCCATTGCCAAAACCCGACACTTCGCTTGCTCTAGTTCTTGCTTGACATTAATTAGTTGATTTTCAGTTTTCTCTAACTGCATTTGCACAGATACTAACTGATTTTGAGTTTGCTCCAATTGCGTTTGAGCAGATACTAATTGAGTTTGAGTTTCTTGCAACTTTGTTTGAGTAATCATTAACTTACTTTGACTTTGCTCCCATTCTATCCTAGCCGACTCTAACTGAGTCTCGAGTAATTTGAGTTTTGTCTGAGTAGACCCCAACAAAGACTGCGATTGCCTTTGGTTAACCAGCGATTTAACCGTGCAAGTTTCCAGAATCCATTCCCAACCATAGTTATTGATTGCTTTGACTATTAACACATCCTCCAGCGCCACAGTGTTTTTGGGTAAATAACAGCTCCACCCCGACTGCAAAGCCCCATCAGTTTCAAAATATCCAGCCACATCCGGGCGATCGTAAAAAGGCTCGCACCTCTGTACCACCTCCCCATTTACCAGCACTTGCAGCTCCTCAACTCGACCGTCGAAATTCACATCAGCCACCCATCCTTCCAGATACAAATTCTCCTTATTCGTAAAAGCAGCAACATCAATATATCCTTCCGGGTGATGATTGAATTTTAACTCCGAAAAATCTCTAACTAGCTCATTTGTGACAACATACAAATCCTGAAATCGGCAGATGCCTTTTTTGATGCGGTGAACAAAAGCTTTGCCTCCGCTAACTCGCGCGACACATTCTCTCACAAACTTTTCAGTTACATAAGTTGTGCCGTATTCCTCCTTATCTAAAGACTGGCTTTCGCTTTGAGGACTAAACAAAATACCATTAGCCGGCATTTCTATATTGGCTAGGCGCAAACACTCATCGTGAACACTGAACATCAAAATGCCGTTAGGAGTCAACAAATCGTACAAATTTTGCAACCAACTTGTAAAAGTTCTTTCCGGCATATGGCTGAAAAAAGAATTAGCCAGAATGCAGTCAAACTTGCGGTCAATTAAATAATTTTCTGGTTTTCCAGTTGAGACAATACCATTGACGCCCAAGTATTCAGTTTGAAACTTAACCGCGTTAGCATAAATATCAGAAACCCAAATTCGTTCCGGCGGTATTTCCTGAATCAAAAACCTGGTAAATCGACCGTAACCGCAGGCAAAATCTAGAAAAGAGGGTACCTTTTCAAAACTGCCAAAATGCCATTCCACAACTTGTTTAACCGTATCCAAGATGCGACGCCCGATCGAATAATAGCGCACCAAAGCCCGATCGCGATCGTCTTTGACGTTGTTCAAGCTGAACAAATACATTTCATCGTCTTCGCAGATATTCAGTTTAAAATTTTCGGGAAACTTAGTTTGATCTTGAATAAATGCTTTGATTACGGGATTTTCGACTAAATCTAAATTGATATCGCTCATTGTTTTTACAGAATTTTAGATAACCTCTGTTGACTGCTCTTTCACTAGAGAATCAGCATTAACAACAGTTAAACACGGTTCGATCAGCAAGTCAACGATGCCGTTACCGCAGGACTCAGTACAAGACTGAACTCTAAACATCGCCACATCAACACAGCGATCCAGATAAGTTAAATCTCCATCTACCGTTCCCACAACGCCAGCATTCAAGAAATAAACCCCGGGATTCAGCAAGCATTTAAAATTAAACTTAACTACAATTGTCGTTCCCGCTTCCACATACCTAACTGACTGAGTAGAAGCCTTCAAAGAAGCACCCGCCAACTCAAAACCGCTAATTGTTTTAATCAACATTCCAAACCTAACTTTGGAAGTTGACCGGGAGAAAGTGACAGAGTAAGTATAAATATAATCTTGACGGCCGATCAAGTGATTTACCACATTTCCCTTCAGCGTCTCAATGTGGGGGTTGATAATTTCCGCTCCGCGAGACGGATACCTTACCGTATTTGACGGTATCATCCCCGGATCGTAAAATTCATCATAATATTCCTTGGGTTTAGAGAGATGTTGCTCTGGTTTAACTTCCCTCTTTGTGCTTTCTAAATTAGCCTCCTGAAGGTGGTCTTGACTTTCCTGTTTTGTCAGTTGGTTCAGAGCTCGAATATCTGACTTCAACCCCAGAACCTGATCCGGATCGGCATAAATCAGCTTTTGATACTTAGAAATTACCACCTTCGGCGTGTGAGCGAGCAGCAATTCACCGCTATCCATTAAAATCGCCGAGGTACAAAGTTGCACCACAGAAGTAGCAGCGTGAGAAACAAATAAAATCGTTCCGCCACCTTCCTGAATGCTTTGCAAGCGGGCAAAACACTTGCGCTGAAAAGCTTCGTCGCCCACCGAAAGCGCCTCGTCAACCACCAAAATATCTGGCTCGACGCTAGTCGCAACAGCAAAAGCTAGCCTGACAAACATACCGCTAGAATAAGTCTTGACTGGCTGTTCGATGAAATCGCCAATATCAGCAAAAGCAGCTATATCGTCAAATTTTTCTGCAGTTTCTTTTTGATTGAATCCCAGTAACTGAGCGTTAAAAAACACATTTTGACGCCCGGTAAATTCCGGGTTAAACCCGCTTCCGAGTTCCAACAAAGCGGAGACTCGCCCTTTAACATCCACGCTTCCTGCGGTAGGAGTCAGCGTCCCTACAATTATTTGCAGGAGAGTGCTTTTTCCCGAACCGTTGCGACCGACGATTCCCAGAGTTTGTCCTTGAGGAATTTCCAGATTGATGTCGTGTAGGGCCCAAAATTCGTCAGCAAGTTTTTTCCCGGGGTAAATAATTTCCTTTAAGCGGTCTCCTGGACGATCGTACCGCTTAAAGCATTTGGAAACATTTTTGAGTGAAATTACATTTTCTGTCATGGGCGGCAGTCAATCGATTTTAGATTTTAGATTTTAGATTTTAGATTGACTTGAAATCTAAAACATATTTACAGCACAGTCGATTTTAGATTTTAGATTTTAGATTGACTGTAGATCTCAAACAAATTTACAGCACCCTGGATTTTAGATTTTAGATTGACTGTAGATCTCAAACAAATTTACAGCACGTCAGCAAAAGCGGGACGCAAACGCCGGTAAACCGCCAAACCTCCACAAAATATAGCAGCAGAAATTACCGTGGCGACACCCCATTCCCCCCAATGCTTAACTTCTCCAAGCAGTATGAGATCTCGATAAACCTCCGAGATGGCCGCCATTGGATTCAGCCAAAATATCCACACTCGCCACTCTTGGGGGATTACTGATGCTGGGTAGACGATCGGCGTCAAATAAAACCAAAAATTTAGAATAACACCTAATGTCTGAGGAATGTCTCGCAAAAATACAGTCAAGCCGGCTGTCAAATATCCCAAACCAGCAGTTATCAGCAACTGAGGCACCCACACCAACGGCAGCAACCATAAAGTAGCGTTGAGCTTTTGCGACGACACGGCTACTATCACAATCAAAGCTGCTAAACCCAGAGAACTTTCAAGAAAAGCTGTAAAAATCGGCACTAGGGGCAGCAAACCGAGAGGAAATACCACTTTTTTCACTAAATTCGGCTGCCCCACCACGGATACTGCCGACTTGATCAAACCGCTGGTGAAGGCAGTCCAAGGCAGCAAACCTGCAAACAACCAGACTCCAAATGTAATGTCGCTGTTTTCTGGGAAGCCTGTAAGGCTGAGCTTTACCTTGAGGACGATCGAAAATACGTATGTGTAAATCACCAATTGCGATAGCTGATTCAGCAGTGGCCACAAATTGCCCAGAATCGAGCCTTTGTATTGAGCTTCCAAGTCCCGGCGCACCAATGTTGCCAGCAGATTCAGCTTCGCCCACCGCCGTTCGCGTGTACTTGCCGGCCGCCTGCCGCCCAGCCTTCGGGCCTTTTGGGCAACTCCTTTCACCGTTCTCAGCAATTTTTTCGCCCTCGTTCACTACCTTCACACCTAAATCAACTCAAGCTACAATTGTGCAGCTTTTGTTAAACCGCAATTATTCCACAGCCCCGCCGCTTTGATCAAGGATCTGCCACCCTAGCTTCGGCTGCTTCTTTCTTTCTTCTTTCCTCTTCCTTCGGAGGTTATTTTAGCCGATCGCCGATCGAACTGCCGAACCGATCGCTAGTTTTTGCTCGTCGTCGTACCCCCACCGCTGGAAAAATTTTTCATACTCGCCGTTGGCACTCTGCAAACTTTCTAGCATTTGCGACGCTCTAGTTTGACAGGCTGGCATTTGCAGCATTTGAATTAAATTGCGCGATCGCTCCTGCACTCTAGCAGAATCGGCCGCCATTTCCTCCTTTTGCTGGCGCGAATGATGTACAACCATTGCCGCCGACATCGCCAAATTTTTCACCAGCAGTTCTGCTACGATCTCAGGAGCCGATCGCAGCGCCTCGACTAATCCGGGTGACGGGTGATCTGCCTCCTGTCGATCGTCCGTTAGATAGGTGACAAAAAACCCCCTAGCACCATTTTGTGTTTTCACCAGAGATGTAACAGCTTGCTGGATGTCGGCTTGTAAAAGTCGATCGGCCTCAATGAACGACAGTAAAGATTGAGTCAGCTCGATCGCCCCCTCAAAAGTTATGCTTTCCGATGCTAATAAAGAAGATGGAATACTCATAACGAACTCAATAATTGTCAAGATTCTGCCAATAATTGTAAACAATTCCCGCTGCCCGAGCGCAGATAAATATGGCTATTATCTCCTCCAAACAACAACCCTCTGACCAAAATCTACCCGAAGACATAGCCCCGGCCCGTCGCAAAAAAGTGGCCAAACCCGAGGCGGAATCTTTGCTAGAATCGCAAGAACTACCCGACGAAATCAACAGCAAACAAGACGACAAAATCCGCCCCCAGCGCTTAGCTGAATACATCGGGCAAAAAGACTTGAGAGAAGTTTTGGCGATCGCAATTGCAGCCGCTAAATCCCGTGGCGAACCTATGGATCACCTCTTACTCTACGGGCCGCCAGGGTTGGGCAAAACCACAATGTCGCTAATTTTAGCAGCAGAAATGGAAGTGGAATGCAAAATCACCACCGCCCCAGCTTTAGAAAAACCGCGAGATATTGTCGGATTGCTGATCAACCTCAAAGCAGGCGACGTGCTGTTTATCGACGAAATTCACCGTTTATCTAAAGTTACAGAAGAAATCCTCTATCCGGCGATGGAAGACTGTCGCTTAGATATTACGATCGGTCAAGGCAAAAGCGCCAAAATTCGCAGCATTCCCCTCAAACCCTTTACCTTAGTAGGAGCAACCACAAAAGTCGGGTCGCTGACATCTCCATTGCGTGATCGCTTCGGATTGATCCAAAGATTGCGCTACTACGAAATAGACGAACTCAGTCTAATTGTCCAAAGAAGCGCCCAAGTTCTCGACACTCAAATCACCCCAGAAGGAGCCACAGAAATTGCCCGCCGAGCTCGCGGAACGCCCCGGATCGCTAACCGTTTGCTGCGGCGAGTTAGAGACTACAGCGAAGTCAAAAACTTAAAGCCAATTAATGCCGAAATTGCCTCAGTCGCCCTCGAATTGTTCAACGTCGATCCGCTAGGTTTGGATTGGACAGATCGATGCCTTTTGACAGCAATGATCGAAAACTTTAACGGCGGTCCGGTTGGTTTAGAAACTCTCGCAGCTTCCACAGGAGAAGACACTCAAACAATTGAGGATGTATACGAACCGTACTTAATGCAAATTGGATTTTTGCAGCGCACAAGTCGGGGAAGAATTGCCACAGCGGCTGCTTGGAAACACTTAGGTTTAGTCGATGACAAGTAGTAAAAAATGGTACAGATACAACAAACAAAAACACTAAATTTGTCCGAGTTTCTCAAACTGCCAGAAACAGAACCAGCTAGCGAATATATAAACGGTCAAATCATCCAAAAGCCTATGCCACAAGGCAAACATAGCAGAATTCAATGTGAATTAGTCTCAGCCATCAATGTCGCAGTTAAAAGTAAGAAAATTGCCTTAGCTTTTCCTGAATTGCGGTGTACTTTTGGTAGCAGATCAATCGTGCCAGATGTCACAGTATTTACTTGGGAAAGAATACCAGTTGATGAAAATGGGGATGTTGCTAATGTATTTGAAACTTACCCAGATTGGACAATTGAAATTCTGTCTCCAGGTCAGAGTCAAACCAAAGTAACTGGGAATATTTTACACTGTCTGAAAAACGGCACTAAAATGGGTTGGCTGATCGATCCGATGGTGCGCTCGGTCTTAATTTATCCCCCTGGACAGCAACCGGAAATTTTAGCAAAACCCGAAGAATTGTTGCCAGTTCCAGATTGGGCAGCAGAATTGCGACTGACGGTAGGAGATTTGTTTGGGTGGTTAAAACTATAGCAGAAGTCAGTTGACAGTTGACAGTTGTTATTGGATACCAATAATTTTCCCTGCTATCCCTCCAATTAGCAATTACCAATTACTAATTACCAATTACCAATTACTAATTACCAATTCCCAATTCCCAATTCCTCATGTTGCTATACCTCAGAATAGAAAACTTTGCCTTAATTGACTGCCTGGATCTAGAATTGGGCCCGAGTTTGAACGTATTTACAGGGGAAACCGGCGCCGGTAAATCCATTATCCTAGATGCGATCGATGCAGTGTTGGGCGGCAAGGTCGATCGCCGATCGATTCGCACCGGAGCAACGCGGGCAATATTGGAAGCTACCTTTGAACTCGACAAAGCCGCATCTCTGTGGTTGGGCGAGCAAGAAATCGAACCCATAGACGGAAATTTAGCCGTTTGCAGCCGGGAAATTAATGCCTCTAGCGGTGCTCTACGCACCAGATCCCGCTTGAACGGAATTCTCGTCAACCGCCAGTTAATGGATCAACTGCGCGATCGGCTTGTGGAAATGACCGCCCAAGGCCAAACCGTCCACCTCGGACAAGAAACCCTCCAGCGAGAATGGCTCGATTTATATGGCGGCAAAAAGCTTACTGAAGCGCGATCGATAATCGCGTCCGCTTGGCTGGGAGCCAACAACGCCAAAACAGCCCTCAAACGCAGGCGTCAGTCGGAACAGCAGCGACTGCAAAGACTTGATTTGTTAGAATACCAAGTCCGAGAACTCGGCGAAGCCCACATCGAAGACGCCGACGAACTCCAACAGCTAGAACACGAATCAATCCGGCTAGGCCACGTCGTCGAATTGCAGCAGCAGAGTTACCAAGTCCACCAAGCCCTGTACCAAAACGACGGCGACACCGCATCAGCCGCCGACTTGTTGAGCAAAGCCGAAGTAATTTTAAGCGACATGGCGGTTTACGATGTGCAGTTGCAACCAATCCTAGAAATGGTCAGCGATGCTTTAGCTCAAGCCACAGAAGCCAGCAGGCAAATTAGCAGCTACGGCGAACAATTAGAAGCAGATCCCGAAAGACTTGAAGAAGTAGAAGATCGGATTCGCGAGCTCAAACAAATTTGCCGCAAATACGGGCCGCTCAAAGAAGCGATCGCCTACTACCAAAGCATTCAAAACGAACTAAATGAACTTTTAGAAGGAGGCGACTCAATGGAAGCCTTAGAACTCGCATATCAGACCGCTTTAGAGCAATTAAAAGACGCTTGCAGCCACCTCACCACCCTGCGACGCGAAGCAGCCCTCAAACTAGAAACGCACCTCGTAGGAGAACTTAAGCCGTTAGCAATGGAAAAAGTGCAATTTCAAGTCGAGATCTCGCCTTGTACCCCAACCGCTACGGGTGCCGACCAAATCGCCTTTTGTTTCAGCCCCAATCCGGGCGAACCTTTGCAACCCCTAGGCGCGATCGCCTCCGGGGGAGAAATGAGCCGCTTTCTGCTCGCCATCAAAGCCTGTTTTTCCCAAATAGAAAGTGCCGGTACGTTGATTTTTGACGAAATCGACGCCGGAGTCTCCGGGAGAGTCGCCGGGGCGATCGCCAAAAAGCTCTACCAACTTTCGGACAAACACCAAGTTCTATGCGTCACCCACCAGCCGCTGATCGCCGCGATGGCTGATTTTCATTTTCGCGTCAACAAACAGACGATCGAAGCAGAACCAAGTATCGGCGAACCCGCAGCCGACTCCGAACCAGTCGAACGTACAGTAGTCAGAGTTGCCGCTCTCAACAGTGAGCAGCGGCGGGAAGAACTCGCCCAACTCGCCAGTGGCCGCTCAGCAACAGAAGCCATCGCCTTCGCCGAATCCCTGCTTGTCGAAGCCGCCGGATTGCGCCAAACTCAGTCGGCCCAACCCTGATCACACCCTCAAGCCGATCGGGGGGTTAAAAGGCGGAGTTTTTTCCGAGTCGGAGGTTACACTAAAAATATCAACCGCAAATTTTACAAAAAAAAGCTCAAAGCCCTGTGAATTTAGTGGGATGAATGGTAAGAGCAGCAAAATAAAGAGAAATTCTAGTTAAAAACCACAATTGTGTAGAGAAGGGCACACATCACTAGCAACTGGTAGTGTCACAATTGCGGCTAGTCCCACAATGCCACCCCTCTTTCAGCAGTCCTCCCGCCAGTACGCATTCATGTTCCTGCGGGCGATCGGCTCAAAGATCGGCCGAACCTACTTCAACCAGGCACGCACAATGTCAAAATCAGTTAATCAACCATTTAAACAGGATTCGCGATCTCTAAAAAGATTGCAGCACTCCCACCGCCTCGTTAATCTCCCACCCTCCGTTGGGCAGCAAGGCCAACTGAATTTCCCTTGCCTTGTGGCCGGAGTTCTGTAAACTGGGTAATACTTTCACACATACTTGAGTCTTGTGCGACCGGTGACTCACTAATCAACTTCCCCACTCTCTTCGCTTAGAGACTAACCCTTACACTTAAGCTTCTGTAAAGGTCTATGAAATCTGCATCTTCCAATCGGCCAGCTATGGAAAACAACATGACAGTGACAGTAGAGGCCACTGTTGTCAGTGAAAACCATGATTTTACTGTTGTCAGTGAAAACCATGATTTTACTGTTGTCAGTGAAAACCATCAGGAAAAATATTCTCAGCCTTCCTCTAGCAGTAGCGCCCTTGCCAAAAGTCCAGGATTATCCAGTGTTCTCGATCTCCTAAATAAGGAAAGCTTTACAGTAGTAGTTAAGGAAGTAGAAGACAAACTTAAGGTTGTCAATCAAACCTTGGGAATGCTCGACAATATCCTGGAGAGCGAGGGATTTGACGCCATCCTCAACGAGATGTTGCAGTCGATTACCCTCAAAACAGGGGAATTGCTGAATGCTGCTCGCAGCACGATATTTTTATTAGACGACGAGAAAAATGAGCTCTGGGCGATCGTTGCTAAAGATGAAAATGGCAAAAACCTAGAGCTCCGATTTCCCGCCCATGTGGGCATTGCCGGAGAAGTAGCCACGGAAAAAAAAGTGGTGAACATTCCTTATGATTTTTATAACGACCCCCGATCGACTAACGCAAAAAAAACTGACAAAGAAACAGGATATCGCACTTATACAATGCTGGCGATGCCCCTGATCAACGAAGAAACAGGAGAGTTAGTAGCAGTCGTTCAACTGATTAATAAACTCAAGCCCAACCACGAACATTACGGTATTTTAGAGGAACAGATTGACAAGGCAGGATTTACTCAAGAAGACGAACAAGTTTTTAAAGAATTTGCTCCCTCGATTCGCCTAATTCTAGAATCTTCCAAATCTTTCTACGCAGCAACTCAAAGACAACGGGCGGCCACGGCGCTGATGAATGCCGTCAACGCTCTTTCTCAGAGCAGTTTAGACTTAGAAGATACTCTAAAAAGGGTGATGGATCAGGCAAAAGAACTGATGAATGCCGATCGCAGCACCCTGTGGCTGATCGATGAAGATAAAGACGAACTCTGGACGAAAATCCCGACGGCGGACAGCGTGAAAGA
Source organism: Microcoleus sp. S13_C5 (assembly GCF_036700845.1). Lineage (NCBI taxonomy): Bacteria > Bacillati > Cyanobacteriota > Cyanophyceae > Oscillatoriales > Microcoleaceae > Microcoleus > Microcoleus sp. S13_C5. The sequence goes on along the minus strand of NZ_JAUBPR010000027.1, from coordinate 25,834 downwards.
ACTTCGCATACCCAGAACAGCCGGTTTTGCAGGCATCGTCGCCGAATCCGGCGAACCGCTGTTGATTCCCTTTGACGTATACAATGACCCCCGCGCAGAAACTTCCAAAAAAACCGACCAACAAACTGACTACCGTACTTGCAGTATGCTCTGTATGCCAGTTTTTAATGCAGACCACAAATTGATCGGAGTTACTCAATTAGTCAACAAAAAAAAACAAGGAGAATACCCTCCCTATAACCCCGAAGATTGGCCGCACGCCCCCGAACAGTGGAAAGCCAGTTTCAATCGCAACGACCTACAATTTATGGAGGCGTTTAATATCCAAGCAGGAGTCGCCCTACAAAACGCCAAACTGTTTGCCGAAGTCAAACAGCAAGAACAAAGACAAAAAGATATGCTGCACGCCCTGACTAACGGCGTGATTTCTACAGATAAAAAAGGCAATATAGTAGCGACCAATCCCAGTGCTAAAAAATTACTGGGTGTCAGCGATGCCGAATTAGCCGAAGGCCAATCTTTGCGCGAGTTAATTAAGTTAGAAAAAGGAGATTTTACCAAGTGGTTTGATGCGTCTTTGTCTCCAGAAGGCGATAAGGATCGCCAGCAATATTACCCGGATCAAGTTTTGCTTTCCTGTGAAGCAAAATCGCAGAGTATCAATCTCTCGATTAATTCAATGACCGACGCTACCGACCCCAGCAAGGTCAACGGCGCGTTAGTCGTCATGGAAGATATTAGCAAAGAAAAGCAAGTCAAAAACTTGATGTACCGTTATATGACCCCCGAAGTAGCCGAAGCTTTGTTAGCTTCAGGGGATGATGGATTGGGCGGCAAGCGCAAAAACGTTTCGGTACTGTTCTCCGACATTCGCAGCTACACCACACTTACCGAAAAATTGCAAGCCGAACAAGTGGTAGTGATGCTCAACAAATATTTTGAAGTGATGGTAGATGTCGTATTCGAGTACGGAGGGACTCTCGACAAATACATCGGGGACGCTCTGATGGCAGTTTTTGGCTCTCCAGCGCCCCTAGAGGATCATGCTTGGTGCGCCATGCAAACGGCAGTGAAAATGCGGGAAAAACTGATCCTGTTCAATCAAGAGCGTATGGCGAATGAGGAATTGCCGATCAGCATCGGTATGGGCGTGCATTCCGATGAAGTTGTCAGCGGCAACATCGGTAGTAGCAAACGCATGGAATTGACTTCGATCGGAGACGGCGTAAACCTCGCCTCTCGCTTAGAAGGCGCTAGCAAGCAGTACGGCACCGACTTGATCATCAGCGACAATACTTACAGAGATTATGCCGATCGGCTGTACGTGCGAGAACTCGACTTTATTACTGTCAAAGGCAAAAGCGAACCCGTAATCGTTTACGAACTCGTCGGCATCCGCGAGGGATACTCGCCAGTGGGCAAGTCACTAACCGAAAAACAGCAACAAGTTATAGAACATTACACCAAGGGGCGCGAATATTACAAAACTCCAGTTAGCCAAAGACTCTCAGGAAGTGAGGTGAAAAACATCTTAAAGGATGTCGCCGAAATGCCAGAGGCAGAGATTAAGAAACTGTCCTACAATCTAGAGCAACAGTTGGAACACGAACTAAGGAAGCTCTTATATCAACTGAAAAAGCTGTCAGAGTACGACCCGAAAAACCTGTCGGAAGCAGACAAACTCATCGTACTGTTGCAGCCAGAAATCCAACTGCTGAAATTGGAAGGAATCAAAAACCTCTCGGAAGACGAAGCCAAAATGCTGCTGCAAGCAAAAATCAAGCCCTTATCAGCAGACGATATTAAATACTTGCAAGAAGGCGAAGTCAAAAAGCTCTTGGAAGCAGACATCTTAAAACCATCAAATCCCCAAATCAAGAGGCTGAAACCCGCAGAGATCAGGCAGCTATTGCAGGGGAAAATTAAAAGTCGGGCCAGCGAGACAGTTGCAGAAATGTTAGATGAGGAATTTGAAAACCTGGGACTCGATCGGGTGAAAAAACTGCTGAGCGAGTTTAAGAAAGCTTTAGAACCAAAAGCCAAGCAAGCCTTTAAAGACGCTGCACGCGAATTTGAGGCCGTTCTGAAAGTTGACCCGAAAAACAAGGCAGCTAAATTGCACGTTGATCGCTGTATGTTATTTCAGCATAGTTTTTCAGACGTACTCAACTGGGATGGTGTGTGGAATCTCACAGAAAAATAGCAGTAGCCCACAGCAAATCCTCGCGGTGGCGCCAGGGTTCCGGGTGGGGGCGATCGCGATCGGGGGTGCGCCTCCCATCCGGCCACCAGTTAACCGGAATATCCTATTGAGGTAATTGTAAATAAGCTCCAACAGGTATTATGGTTATATAACCGGATTTGAATTTGCAAGCGAGATGCCGGGGTTTCGCCCTAGGTGTTTCGGTCGCACTACCTACCGCAACAAACTTAGCACTTCTATTATTTGAAGCGCTTAAAAATAGTTAGGACTGGCAGCAGCGTTACCCGGTTTCTGAGAAAAATCTTGGAGAAAGCCGACGAAACATCCGCTCAAAAACCGGGTTTCTCACCCCGCCCGCGTAAGTCTTAATAGCGTTAGTGGCTCATAAAAAGAGCTTCCTTCGCAGATAGTCAATGTTCTAGTCTTAGATATAGAAAACCACTAGCGTCAGTTATGAATAATTGGAATTCGCAATCGGGAGATGTTGAGTGGGTAGATCAGGTTTACCAACTATTGCTGGAGATTGCTCGGAGCTCCCTGTCAGATATCCCCAGAATCCCGGAAAACATCACTGTTAAGGCTATCCCTCTGATCCAGAAGGTACAAAGCATTCAGCAAAGACCTGATGGGCAAGTGTTCAAATCTGGTTCCTTTTCAGTAAACGATCACGAATGGGTCGATCGAGTCTGCCAACTATTGGTAGAACTAACCAGCGCGTCTTTGTCCGAACAGCCCAAAATGCCGGAAAACCTGGCAGGCAGATCTTTAGCCCTCGCCGATCGAGCACAAAAAATTAAAGAAGACATCGAAGAAAATGCAGCCCAAACCCCAGCAGATGAAGATGACAATTCTTCACAGTCTCCAGATGCGCTGCTTTCCCTATTGCACCACAGTTTGAAAACTCAGCGCGCCAAAAGCTACAACCCCGATGCCCCCGAATGGCAGCAAGTCTTGAGCCTACTCGACGTAGTGCAGTCAATTTACAAGCAAATCCAAAATTAAATTCAAGCTTCACTCAGGGGCGTCTTCCGCAGTGCGAGCTCGCTCGCTCTTAAAGACAGGTGCTCTTTGACATAAAAATTTTTTGCCGTAGCCCGAACATTTCCGATTAATGCACTTTTGTCAACTACACTAGGTTTAATCGGTTCTAGGGCAAGAGAACATGAGCGGACAAAACATCGGCGATTTGTCAAAAGAAATATTAGCCGATCGCTATCAGTGCGATCGGCGGCTCGGCAAGCAAGCAGGAAGGCAAACTTTACTCGCCCGCGACTTAAAAACCCAACAGCAAGTAGTAGTCAAACTACTCTCATTCAGCAGCGATTTTAACTGGGAAGACTTAAAACTGTTCGAGCGAGAAGTCGAAACCTTAAAATCCCTATCCCATCCCGCAATTCCCCGATATCTAGACTCCTTTGAAATCGACACCCCCAACCGCAAAGGATTCGCCCTAGTTCAGACTTACATCGAAGCCAAATCCCTACAAGAATATCTCTCAGACGGCCGCACCTTCAGCGAAAGCGAAGTCAAACAATTAGCAACAGCATTATTAGACATCCTCGCCTACCTGCACCAGCGACAGCCCCCGGTGATTCACCGCGACATTAAACCGAGCAATATCTTACTCAAGAATCGATCGGGAAACAGCGTCGGCGAAGTCTACCTAGTCGATTTCGGTGCAGTTCAAACCCTAGCAACGCAACAAGGAAAAACAGTCACCGTTGTCGGAACTTATGGCTATATGCCGCCAGAACAATTTGGCGGGAGGGCCGTTCCCGCTTCCGACTTGTACGGGTTGGGAGCAACATTAATCGCCTTAATTACCAAGCAGCATCCTGCCGACTTGCCGCAGAAAGATTTGCAGATCGAATTCGAGCAATTCACCCAACTGAGTCCCGGTTTTACCAATTGGCTGAAGTGGATGACGCATCCCAGTTTAGAACGCCGTCCCGCCTCAGTCCAAATAGCAAAAGAAGTTCTCGAAAAACCACAGACAATAAATAAATATTCCCTGCCATTGAGACAGGGAAAAACCGTGGATACCTTTAGTTTGTTCAAGAATGCGATCGAACGCAGCATTGAGATGGGAACTCTAGGTGTAGGAGCTTGTGCAGCAATTTACGGCACCTTTATTTTTCCGGTAGTAATCACAATTGTCGCAGGAGTCATTGGTATTTTTCTCGGCTTGCTGCTGGGGTTGGGGAACGGAATAATCGCAGGAATCGTCACGCGTTTGTGGTTTTTCCCCCTAACTAATCCTAAACTTCACCGACAGGTTTTAACTGCCATTAGTATCTTACTCTGTACCTCGACAAGCATCATCTACTTTCGGATAATGCTTTTGGGTGTGCTAGATGATTCCAGTAGTTATATTATCTACGTGCTTCCACCGTCGCTGATTGCAGGACTGTCAATGGGGACAACTAGCAAGTCTATTGCCCGGTGGTATCAAAAAGAAAGTGGACTGTAATCTAAAATTTAGATAGCGCTGGACTCACTCCGAGCAAATAAACCGGGTTTTTTGGCGAATCTGGGAGTTGCAACGAAGTATTTTCGTAAAAACCCGATTTTTGGACTCCAATGATAACCTCAAATTAAAATTAATGTAAAAAAACATGAGCAGCAAAATATTAGCAGAACGCTACGAAGTGCACCGACAACTGGGAAAACAAACTGGTCGCCAAACGCTGCTGGCTCGTGATTTGCAAACTCAAAAATTAGTTGTCATCAAACAGCTATTCCTCGGTAGCGATTTTGAATGGCAAGACCTCAAGCTATTTGAACGGGAAGCAGAAACTTTAAAAGCACTCGATAGCCCAGCAATTCCTCGCTACCTCGACTACCTGGAAATTGACGAACCAGACAATAAAGGATTTGCCCTGGTACAAACTTATGTAGAGGGGAAAACTTTGGAAGATCATTTGCGATCGGGACGTACTTTTAGCGAAAATGAGGTAAAAGAATTAGCTAAATCGTTGTTAGAAATTTTGATTTATTTGCAAGAACAAAATCCGCCTGTTATTCACCGCGATATTAAACCTAGCAATATTTTACTGCACAGCAGATCAGGTCACTCGGTGGGACAAGTTTATTTAGTTGATTTCGGTTCGGTGCAGAACCAAGCTGCAAAATTTGGCGGCACAATTACAGTAGTGGGAACATACGGATATATGGCACCGGAACAATTTGGCGGGCGCTCGGTTCCGGCTTCTGACCTCTACGGTTTAGGTGCAACTTTAATTTATTTGGTAACGGGTTTGCATCCTACTGAACTGTCACAGCAGGATTTGAGAATTCAATTTGCCGATCGGGTAACGCATCTCAATTCTAATTTAATTGATTGGCTGGAGTGGATGACAGAACCAAGTTTGAACAAACGATTATCTTCCGCTGGGGAAGCATTGCGAGCGCTCAAAAATCCGCGCCCTATCAACAAAAGTCCTATAGTGGTGCAGCCGCCACCAGGCAGCGATATTGAACTAACACAAAATTCGGAGTTTATAGAAATTGTAATTCCGCCACAAGGAATCGGTTTTGGTTTAATTGCCCTGCTTTCTGGGGCGGTACCTGCGAATATTTGGTTATTGGGGAATTTGTTTTTCACCTATAGCTTAGGGATAAATAACCAATTTATTATGGTAATGCTAATATCAGGAAGTTCTTTATGTGCGGTAGGAGTCATGTTTCTGTTTGCACTATTTCGGGAAGTGTGTCTGAGAATTGATCGGCAGCAAATCTCCTATAGTTGGCATCTGCTCGGATTGAAATGGTATTATTCCCGGCCAGCTCCCAGACAGGACATTTGCCAGTTGGAAATTGAACAAATTAAATACAGAGGTTCTCAGGTGATTATTCAAGCGGGCAACCAAAAATATCAACTAGGAGTGAAGCAGGGACTAAGTGAATTAGAAATCGAGTGGTTAGCAACAGAACTGAGCCAGTGGTTGGGATTGAAAATTAAAAGAACCTATAGCAATCCTTATATAGCAATCCTAAATGATTTGTGAGAGGTTGCCATAAGTAAAAAGCTTTGGGAAATCAAAAGTTGGGAGATGAGTTACCAACTTAAAATAAATACTTAACGACACTAAAAAATTTGCACAGATGGTAATACAGCGGTTCCCGCTGTATTACCATCGCCCAAACAAAGCATTACCCTTTCAAGCTGTGGGATGCGCCCCGCCCCTCGGGTGTATTTTCCCAGCAGGCGGGACACCCCACAAGCATCATCCTCAAATTGTGTAACCCCGATCGCACTCGTCCGCTTTCGGTCAATCTCATGGAGCATCGAGCCCGATCGCCCGTAAAATGCTATCAAAGGGATTTGGCAAGTAGCACTCATCCCAATCATCTGTTAACTTGGAGATATTGTTGTGGACTTATCGCTAATTCCGGCACAGCCGAAACCAGGACTGCTCAACGTCCTCATCGAAATTACCGCCGGTAGCAAAAACAAGTACGAATTTGATAAAGACTTGCAAGCCTTTGCTCTCGATCGGGTGCTTTCTTCCTCAGTCCAATATCCGTGCGACTACGGCTTCATACCCAACACCTTAGCCGATGATGGCGACCCCCTCGACGGCATGGTGATGATGGATGAGCCCACATTTCCAGGGTGCATAATCGCAGCCCGTCCGATCGGAATGCTGGAAATGATCGACGGAGGGGACCGGGACGAAAAACTTTTGTGCGTTCCCGACAAAGACCCCCGCTACGCTCACTATAAGTCCCTCAAAGACGTAGCCCCCCACCGCTTGGACGAAATAGCCGAATTTTTTAGAACCTACAAAAATTTGGAGAAAAAAGTCACGGAAATTCTGGGTTGGCAAGATGTCGATCAAGTCATGCCCTTAGTGGAAAAGTGCATCGCCGCCGATCGCAAATAAGTCCCTAGCCCGCACTCCTCGACTACAACCCGACTAAAAACTCAGGAGGCCGAACTTAAGGCAACCGCTGCACGTCAGGCGATGCAGTCGAGGAACGGGTAGCTAGAAGGTCAAATCAGTCGTCAATGCCGATTCACCGGAACGGCATTCCTCAAAACCCCGCTCCGGACCCAATCTTGAAAAAAATACTACTCCTAGAGTAAGATTAAGCGCAAATTATACCCCTGGGGAATGCGTTCTACGTTTGAGGAAATTTTACCCTAATACTTAGATCGATCGGCGCTATCTTAATCTCAGAACACAGAAGACGCCGGGCAGCCCGCAGGGTGCAAAAAATAATCTCTCCAGCGTGACATCTCCTACACCAACCGGTACGGTTTAGGCTTGTAATAGCCCAATTGTTCGGCACTCGGATGGTTCCCCGATAAAGCGCTTTATAGTACGGATTGCTAAAAAGTAAAAACTAAAAAGTAAAAACTAAGATTTCAACTCCCAAGTTCCTGCCGCCAAAACTAAAAAAAATGCCAGATTCCGCACCCTCTCTACCCAATCCACAGCCTTCCAATCACAAAGCCACTATGGAAAATAGTCCTTTGACCGAGTTTGTCGTTCAGTTTTGGGGCGTGCGGGGCAGCATCGCCACCCCCGGCACCAAAACACTTCGCTACGGAGGTAACACCTCCTGTGTAGAAATGCGCTTGGGTAAAAAACGCCTGATTTTTGACGGCGGTACGGGCCTGCGAGTTCTAGGCCTCAATCTGCTGCGGCAAATGCCGGTGGAAGCCCATATGTTTTTCAGCCACACTCACTGGGATCACATTCAAGGGTTTCCGTTCTTTACTCCCGCCTTTATCCCGGGGAACTGCTTTCACATTTACGGTGCGATCGCCCCCAACGGCACTACCATCAAACAGCGTCTTGCTGACCAAATGGTGCACCCCAATTTTCCCGTCCCCATCCAGGTGATGCAGTCAGACCTCAAATTCAACGATTTGACCCCTGGGGATATTCTCGAACTCGACGATGTGAAAATTGAAACGGCACTGTTGAACCATCCCAACACCGCGATCGGATATCGAGTCACCTGGGAGGGACACACAGCAGTCTACTGCACCGATACAGAACATTTTCCCGATCGGCTGGACGACAACGTGTTACACCTAGCTCGCAACGCCGACGTGCTGATTTACGACGCCAACTACACCAACGAAGAGTATTACAACTTCAAAACCCCGAAAGTCGGTTGGGGACACTCGACTTGGCAAGCAGGAGTAGAAATAGCGAAAGCTGCCGGAGTCAAAAAAATCGTGATGTTTCACCACGATCCGGGCCACGACGACAATTTTCTCGATCGAGTCGAAGCAGAGGTGCAGGCAACGTTCGCCAATGCCTGCTTAGCCCGCGAAGGCATGAGCATACCAGTGATTTAACCAAAAATAAATTCAGAATTATGAAACAGGAAAAACCCCGCAAACGTCGCAGAGTAGGCTTGCGGGGGCTTTACTCAACGTTGCTAGTGTTGATAATTATCTGCTGTACCTGTGGCGGATGGGTTGCAGCTCAGACTGCCTATTCTGCAACTCCCGCGCGACTTGCTCAGGTGTCTTCGATCGAGGATACTGGTACGGTCGATCGCATTCCCGAACGCTACCAACTCGGACAGCAACTGTACCTAGAAAACTGCGCCACCTGTCACATCGCTTTACCGCCACAAGTATTACCTACAGAAACTTGGCGCAGATTGCTGCAAGATTCCCAACACTACGGACAAACCATCAAACTGCTAGTAGACCCACCCCGCATCCTAGTGTGGAACTACCTGCAAACTTTTTCCCGTCCCCAAGCCAAAGACGAAGAACTCGCCTACCGAGTCGCGAGTTCTCGCTATTTCAAAGCACTGCACCCCAAAGTAAAACTGCCACAACCCGCAAATATCAGCAGTTGCGTTACTTGTCACCCCGGCGCGTCTCAATACAATTTCCGCAAGCTTACCGCCGAGTGGCAAAACTCTCCATAGCGAAGATTAAGTTCGTAATTATATCCGAGTGCGATCGTCTCGATCGCACTCACCACAAAAGGGCGATCGCATTCTGAACTCGATACTTATCCTCTGACGGCTAACGCTGAAGTTGTGCGACTGCCGATAACGTCTGTTGCAAAACCGACCGAACTGGTTAGTCGGTTCCAACCGAGTGGTTAGCCGCAGCTAAAGTGGCATAGAAGTAAAAAATCTGTGCCTTTAACTACTTTTTGACAAATTGTTATGGTATCTTAACTTTACCGGAGGCTAGTTCAGACAATTTAAGAAGCCTGCTTATCAAGTAACCTGATTTATGATTGACAGTAAAAAAATTCGACTGAAATGGGAAAGTTATTGGTTTAAAACCTTTGGGAGATGGCGCTCGTGTCCATTGACCTGCCCAGTAGACAGACCTCATCCTCGGCATATTTTTTGGAGTTGGATTGGCAGTTTTTTGGCAATTACTGCAACGTCCTATCTTGCTGTAAAAACTAATTCTCCTTTACTAATGGCTCCGTTTGGCGCTACAAGCGTTCTGATCTTTGGTGTCCCTGACAGCCCTTTGGCTCAACCCCGGAATGTCATTGGGGGCAATTTCTTAGCTGCTCTCACCAGTCTAATCATTCTGCATTTTCTCGGTTCTTCTCCCTGGGCGATGGGAATGGCTGTTTCTAGTGCGATCGGAATTATGCAGATTACCAGAACTCTACATCCGCCTTCGGGAGCAGTTGCCTTAGTCGTCATGATGACCCAACCAGACTGGAAATTTTTGCTAACACCTGCTTTTGAGGGATCAATAATCTTGGTCTTGTGCGCCGTCATCTTTAATAATTTAGCGGCAGAAAGGACGTATCCCAACCACTGGTTATAGCCTTGTCTCTAATTCTCTCATCCTTCCCTCGGGATCACTACCCAAAATCGGGATGCTCCCTCGATTCCTTCTTCCTTCCATCCGTTACATCCCGTACAGTGCTTCGTTGCCGAATTTCCTTCTGCTAGATCAATCAAAAAACACTGATTTGTCCGGTGTTGGTCGAGAACCCTTTTGAAAGCGTTCCCAAGACTGTTTTAATTGAGCAGGAGCCGGATTTTCGCGATCGTAAACCACCAGCACATTCGTCAAATTCCGTCCCGGCGGCAATAAAATCTCCCCTTGATGAGCCAAACCCACCGAAGCGCCCCCGTCCAAATTCATTGCTTCAAAACAGCCGATCGCCTGCATAACTTTAGCTTCTGCTTCCAAAGACAAACTGTCAAGAAAAGTCACCAAAAATAACTTATCTCTCGAAGCTGGAAAGCCGATCGCCGTTCTCGAACCCACGCCCAAAACATGAGAATCTTTAAAACCTTCCGATAAAGGAGACAGCGAAACTTTCCCCCCTTTAACCAATCTCGGCCCGCAAGTCAGAGAAAACCAATGTTGACTCCAATCCGGCTTACCTTCAGTTCTAGCCGTCACCATTTCCAATTGATTTCCCGCTTTAATCCCCAAAGTCGTGCCGTAATTTTCCCATCGGCTATATTTCAGAAACTTACCCGCCGCCACCATATTTCCCAGCACAGCTTTCTGCTCATCCTTACCAAAAAAAGTCCCGTTAGCAACAACAGCAGCCCGGTAACGCGACACCATATTTTCAAAAGGTTCGTCGCCCCGCGTTACTTTAGAAGTATTTGCAAAATCTGCATTATTAGCTAACCCAATTGTGATATAAATTTCCGGGTCTGCAAGGTCAATAGTTGTGAGATAAAAACTTGCGCCAGCTACATTTTGGCGGCTGACTTGTACAGGTTTTGCTCGCTTAGCAGAACGTTTGATAATTTGAGGTTGAGACGGCTGCACAGCAGGAGAATTTTCGGGCGATTTTACAATAGGATTACTCGCCAGAGGTTGATGGGTTTTTGCCGATTTTACAATGGGATTGCTAGGGAGAGGTTGAGGAGTTTGATTTGATTGTATACTTGATAGAAAAGCGAGTGACTTTTGCCACAGTTGACCCGCCAGAGTCAAGAAACTATCTCGGTTTTGGGCGATCGCAAAATAGTCAGCCGCAACCCGCGCCAAAGCTATGCCCGTTAAAAATAAAAAAGTGCGCCGCAGCATCGGGCGACAACCTTCAGACTGTTTGCGTTTAGACATAAAAAAATCTCAGCTAGCATAGCGAACAGTTGTCTATGGCTGTGACTACAATGGGCGATCGCCTGAATTCTGAAACTACCAGTAGCAAGGTGCGTAAGCGCGCACCTCACCACGAATTCAAAACTCAAAACTATTTCTCTAGCCGGTATTCCGCATCCCCGCAGCAATTCCATTAATCGTCAGCAGAGCTCCCCGCAACAATTCACCCTTGCTGTAACGCGAGTGAATCACCCCCGGAACCCCCCCACTACCGTGCTGCCGCAAGCGTTTCAGCAGCGAAACCTGCAACAAACCCAAAGGCACAATCGTCGCATTTCGCAACTGCACCGATCGCTGCAGCGATGGATCTTCGTCCAACAAACGTTGGTGTCCGGTAATCGTTAAAACCAAATCGCGAATCAAGTGAAATTCGGCCGCAATTTGCTCGAATAAAGCGTTAAAACGCTCCTTATCAGCAGGCAAAGCTAACTCCTGCACGTAGTGTTCTGCAATCTGCAAATCCACCTTAGATAAAGTCATTTCCACCTTAGAAATTACCATTCTAAAAAACGGCCATTTCAAGTAGAAATACTGCAAAAGTTTCATGTGTTCTTCCGGTTCCTCCAGCAAAAACTCTTGCAAAGCTGTACCGACACCGTACCAAGAAGGCAGCAAAAAGCGGCTTTGAGTCCAGCTAAACACCCACGGAATTGCTCGCAAACCGCTGATGTCTTTTTTGCCCCCGCGCCGGGCCGGACGAGAACTAATCTGCAACTGGCTGATTTCTTGAATCGGGGTAACTTGGTGGAAGAAATCGACTAAATCCGGCTGTTCGTAGATTAAATGGCGGTAGTGCGATCGCGACCTCGCCGATAACTCCTCCATAATCTCATTCCAAGGGTCGATGCCATCAAAACCAGTGTGCAGCAAACTAGCTTGAATTACCGCCGCCGCCACAGTTTCCAAATTGTAAAGCGCCAACTCTGGCAAAGAATATTTAGAAGCCAAAACCTCGCCTTGTTCAGTAATCTTAATTCGCCCGCTAATGCTCTTTCCAGGCTGAGCCAAAATTGCCTTGTAAGCAGGCCCGCCGCCGCGCCCTACAGAACCGCCTCGGCCGTGAAAAATTCGCAACTCCACACCGTGTTTTTCCGCAACCATTTGCAAAGCCTTTTGAGCTTTGTGTATTTCCCAATTGCTGCTGAGGAAACCAGAATCTTTATTGCTGTCCGAATAGCCCAGCATCACCTCTTGCAATTTGAGAGTTTCGATTGGACATTGGATATTTTCTTCGCTTTTTTCCGCTATTTCCTGCGCGTATCCTCCTGCTAGCAAAGCGCGATAAAGCGGCAGATCAAAGATTTTTTGCATTACTTCCGGCGCTTTTTTCAAATCTTCCACCGTTTCAAACAGGGGAACTACTTGAATACTGCTAATTCCTGTACCCGGATCGTAAAGTCCTGATTCTTTTGCTAACAGCAAAACCGCCAGCAAATCGCTGACATCGTGGCTCATGCTGATGATGTAAGTTTCGCAAATTTCCTGACCAAACTCCTGCTGCATTTGCCGCAATATTCGGAAGGTATTGATCGTCTCGCAAGTTTTGGGAGAAAATGGCAATTCTGCTGGAATTAAAGGGCGGCGAGTTTGCAGTTCAGTTGCGAGCCAAATAATTCGATCGCATTCCGACATTTGATTGTAAGGCTTTGGCAAAATTTGCAAGTATTCAGCAATTTCGGTCAAAGCGTCCGAGTGTACTGTTGACTCTTGGCGGATATCTAGGTAAGCCAAATTAAACCCGTAAATTTCTACTTGGCAGAGCAGATTTTCCAAGTCTCGACAGCTCAAACCTGTTTCCACTAAATTGTGCTCGATGAGCTGCAGCTCGGCTAAAAACTCAGCGCCCGATCGATAAAGACCGGTCATTCCGGGACGTTCCGACAAAGCCTCGCGCTCCCGTTGCAACTCGTCTCCTTTGTAGAGCCGCCAATTGCGATCGCGCGTATTTTCCAGTCGCTGCTGCACGTAGGCCAGCTTCAACCGATAAGGTTCTTGGCGGTAGCGGATCGCCCACTGCTCGTAAACCTCGGGAAATTCCGATCTGTCGCGATCGAGAGATTCGAGCAATTCCGGCAGCACGTCACTCCAGTGCAGCGACAAACTCAAAAGTTCGTTCAGTCGCTTCACCGCGGCGATGTACTTCTCTAGCACTAAGTGGCGCTGATAGCAAGCCGTTTGCCAAGTAACTTTCGGAGTCACAGAAGGGTTGCCGTCCCTGTCCGATCCCACCCAAGAACCGAACTTGCAAAAATTGTAACTCGGCGGTTTCAGATAAGGATAAGAAGCGTGGAGCGCTTGCTTTAAGCGCTGGTAGAGTTCGGGAATAGCATCAAACAGAACTTCCTCGAAGTAGTGGAGAGTGTATTCCACCTCGTCGAGCACAGTCGGCTTGAATTGGTGTAGTTCGTCAGTGCGCCACCAGAGGCGAATTTCTTCCATCAGTTGCTCTTGGAGAGCCGCCGCTTCCCAGCAAGACACCGGGTAGGGGCTTTGAGAGTCGGTTCCGAGCACCTGAAATTTCTCGTCAACTTGGTCTAGCTGTTGGAGAATCTTCGCCATTCGCCGCTGCTTGGTGCGGATCGTGTGGCGGACAATTTCCGTGGGGTGAGCTGTAAATACCAAGCGGATGTCTAACTGATCGATCAACCGCTGGATTTGCTGGCTCGGCACGTTCAAGCGCAGCAGCATCGGGAACAGTTGGTGAAAAGTGCCGGCATCTCGGGCGATCGTCTCGCTGCTGTCTGCCTTGCTCAAAGCCATTTGGGCGGGGCCTGGGCCTTCCCTGTGGCGCGGGCGATCGGGGGCATCCGTTGCTTGTCCTGGCAGCTTAGAAAACATCCGCCCACCAGCGTCGTTGCTGCTAGCGTAAGCTAGCTGTTGGTCTCGCTGTTCGTAGTGCTGTTCGACAATGTTGATCAACTGGAAATACAGTGCAAAAGCCCTAGCGGCGCGGATGGCGGCGTTGAGGTCGAGCTTTTCGATTAGCTGTACGACATTCGACTCGCGAAAGTGAGTGGCTTGTCCCTCGGCGGAATTGACCGATCGCATTTGTTGGAGCAAATCCACCAATTCCTGCCCGCACTCCTGTCGCAGCACCGATTCCCACAAGTCCTCTACAACTTTGAGGCGATTTCGCAGAAACAGGTCTGATTTGGAGTAAGCGGGAAAATGGGAAATAGATGTTGCATCAATAGCCTGTTCTGAAGACTGGAGGACTGAACTCATCGGGCTGTTCCTCAATAGCTGCGGGTGTCTGTGAAAATTGTATTGTTTAGTTTCGCCTAAAACACTTTTGTTTGCAGTCAAATTTGAGACAACTTATTGCAACTTAGAAAGTAGAAGGCACTTATGTACAAAGTATAAGGAAAGATTAATTTTTAGATCACAGATTGTACCTATTGTCAAGCTTTCATATCAGTTGACTTGGGATTTTAGATTTTAGACGCTCGGCGTGAGACGTTCGGCGAGCGCGAGCGTCGAGTCGCACTAAGTCGAACAATTTGAGATTTACTCCAAAGATGAATCTAGAGAGTTGAACTAGGGTCGAAAATTTTTATCTCTCCCCGACAGGAGTCGGGGGCTGGTATGCGTTTTTGGGCGGGGTCAAAAAAATTAACTTCTAGCTGCAGCATCCTTCCTTGTGCTTTCTAATCCTGTGATTGAGGAAAGTTGAGCACGGGGAGTCGCGAACCCCGAAAGACTTCTTCGCTTTCAACGCCGATCGACGCAACAAACTCAGCAGCAGCTTTAGCCACCACCAACCCGCCCAGCATGGGTAAGGCGACCAAGCTCAATAAAATGTCTGAGGGAACTGGCAAATTTGGACTGTTAGATGTTTTAGTTTTGAGCAAGTCTTGGTTTTCCGACGGCATAAATTTCTCCTGTGTCAATCCGTAATCCTTAGTTTACAAGGCAAATAATCATCTTGACCGCTGCTTTCTGACTAATGACTTCTGAGATCAAATCGGGTGACATCGGAATGATATCCTGCAAGCGATCGTCCCCGCGTAGCCAAGTCTATAAATATCTTCTCGCGAGATCTTAAGCTCGCACTCGGAAAAAACGCTTTGTATAAAATCGGGATACTCCCCGAATGCGATCGATCGTGCGACTCTTTCCGCGTAGCCCAACGAAACCACAGCACTACAGTCGGAAAATAATAGACATTTCCAGAAAAGCCAGCCTTGAACAGGCAGGATGCCTGTTCCACAAGAATTATGAGAGAGGTCTAATTATTATTCGGATGCAAACGGAAACGATATGACTAATGACGAATAACTTGTTGCTTGGCTTAAGTTGGACCTATGTGTGCCAAAATGTCGAGGTATTATCAAAAAAATATTCACCAACGGCTCGAAGCCGAGGGGATACAAGGCAAGACACTAAGTCGAGCATGGCTTAAACCAAACAAAACGGTTAAGCTCGGCAAATCAAATAATTGTCTGTAAAATCTGTAACTGTGCTATTTCTAGAAAACAAAACCAGCTTTGGCAAAATTTAGAGTTTCATGTTGAATGCCAACGGGAGCATATTGGCAGACAATCGATCGAGCGCCTCGCAGTGGGCGCAAGAAGCTTTAGGGCTTCCCGAAGTTCAAGTACAAGCGCGTTTGCGGGGAAATCACCTGCACATTTTGTGCGAAGCAGCGCAGTGTCCGTCTCAAGAATTGGTGACGGCGAGATTCACCAACGCCCTCGAACACACTGATTTAACGCGACTACTGCCCGATCGACCTAAAATTTACCAGTTGTTTCTGTGCGGCCGCAAAATCGGTTCCCGACAAAATGACTGGACAGTCCGGCTCGATTGCAGCAGTCCCAAGCGACAGCAACAGCCACAGCAACCGGAACCAAAAGTTGCCGAAGTGCCGCCGCCGCCAGCGAGTCCCCCCGACGAACCGCCAGCAAGCCCTAAAAGAGGCGGATTTTTCGGCAAATTTAAGAATGACAACCAGAAACTCAAACAGACACCAAAACTGGTAGAAACAGCAGCCCACCCGCCGCAAGTACGCGAAGAACTGGATTTTGATGCCGAAAGTCTGCCCATCGCCTCCCGGATTCAATACCCAGAAGTTTTTGAAACTTCCGCCGTGACGATCGACACTTCGGCTGCTGCGAGGCGGGAAGCTTTCGGTTCTGCCGTTCCCCCGCAGCAGAAAGCGAACCGTGGCGCGGTGGCTTTGATTCAATCCCCCGAAGCTGACTCAGGCGAGGGCGATCGCGGTGGAACATTGACGGTTTCGCCGGAAACTTTGGCGCGCCGGGGCTATCCAGAGGCGATCGCCAGCTATCTCAGCGAAATCCTCGGGCCGATGGGAGTTTCCGTGAAAGTAAGCATTCGCGAAAAAGAACTCAAAAGCAGCCGAGAAACCGTGCCGGCTCAGGCGCCGGAAAATATCAAGCCTAAAGAACGCCGACTGCTGGTGCTGTGCGAGTCAGCTTACAGCCCCGACCCCTCATTGCTGGCAGAACCCATCGCCGGCAGGCTGCGGAAACTGCAACTAGAGAATTTCCGGGAAGCATTAATCGGCAGCCAAGTCAGCGGCGAAGCGAAGCCGGACTGGGTGCTGCGGGTGGATTTGACTTCGCCGGACAAAATTCTCAAGGAATGGGCCAGGTGGGGCGACGTACCTGCGATCGCCAAACTGCTAAATCAACACTTGGCTGCATCGAGAGTCGAAGTGCGGGCCACCCTCAAAGAAGCAACCCTCCATCTGTTTTGCAGCAAAACTGCCAAAAAAGGACAAAAGACTAAACGGCAAGAATACCCCGACAAGCAGCAAACCACCGACACGATCGCCCCTTTGTTAGCCTCCTTCGCACCCCAAGGCCTCCGCGCAGCTACTATCTACGGCGTAGAACCATCCAAGGACTCTCAGGCGGCGCCGGAGTCGCCGGTCTGGATAGACTGGGTGGACTTGCCTGCCGCCCACCACCCCGACTTGGCTGCGAGCACCAGAACGCTGGCGGCCGAGGGCGACCAATTGGCTTTGACTTTTTTATTGAACAGGTTGCTCAACCCCAGTCTCAGGCGCAAGCTGGAAACAGGAGGGATTCGGGCTGTCGTGCTGCAAAAAGCCGACGTGCTGCACGTCATGACTGAAGCTCTGACTTGCCCTTCTCAGTCGAAGGTAGGGCCGCCGGTGGCTAAATTCTTGCGGCAGTTACAAATTCCGGGAGTGGCAGGGGTGCGAGTCTACGGGCGTCGCGCGGGCCAGAAGCTGCCCCTGTGGCGCTACGCAATCGACCTCAGAACGGCCGTTGACGAGGAATCAAGGACGGCACCGGCACCTGCTCCCTCGCAAGTCGCTGTCTTGGAAAAGGAACCGATGCCGGAGTTTGCACCGGCAGAGGATGGGAGTTTTTCGGGTTTGGGCGAGAATTTGGTGTTCGATGCTCCGATGCCCAATTCCTGGCGACCGCGTTTCAAAATCAGACTCCCCGGATACAATCTGGGCGAGCAATTAGTTCAAGCTGCAGTGCAACCGCTTGTCGCTTCGGGTTTGTTTGTTCCCAACGATGGTTTATCAACGAATGCTGCTGCGCCGGGAGGCGTGAGAGCCGATCGCGTCGCGGGAATGGCTTTGATTTGGGCGATCGCCGGCTGTCTGCTGACTTTCAATACCGATTGGCTGCTGGGTCTATTTCTGCAATCTGTGGCGGTCAGTCAAGCTCCTAGCGCCTCCGAAGTTTGTAAGGGTTCAAACTGTCAAAATCCCTCTCCCAAGGCTGTGGACGACGTTACAGCCCCTGTTCCGAAGGAAACCCCGAACCCTGTTCCCCCTGCTGAGGAGGTGAATTTGCCTCAAATTCCGTTGCAGCCGTCGCCGGAAGCGCACCAGCAAGAGGCTTTCAATGGCTCTGGGTTTACGAAACCGGGAAATATTAGTGTTCCTGTAGCTGATGTTTCTGCTCCTGCGGTGTTCCCAACTTTGAGGAGCCAGCAGCTTGACGAGCAGATAGCGCGCTATCAAGAGTACATTCACCTGCACAAAAAACCGCCGGATATTTTAATTGTCGGTAGTTCCAGGGCGCTGCGGGGCATCGACCCGGCGGTTTTGGAAACAGCTTTGGCAGCGTCGGGCTACCCGGGGCTGAGGGCTTACAATTTTGGGGTTAATGGAGCTACTCTCCAGGTTGTAGATTCAATCATCCGCCGGATTTTGCCACCGCAACAACTGCCGAAATTGCTGGTGTTGGCGGACGGGGCGAGGGCTCTCAACAGCGGGCGGCCGGATTTGACTTTTAGCGCGATCGCTTCTTCGGAAGGTTACAGGCAATTGAGCCGGGGTAGTTTTCTGATCCGCACCAATCAATTAGAATCCGAAACATCGAACGAAAGCGCCAACAATCCGGTGGCGACTGCCACTGAATTGCTGAACAATTTGGGACAAACTCAAGCTAACGTTCAGCAATTGGTGAGTCAAAAGTTGGTTGAGGGTTCTGCAATTTACAAAAAGCGCGATCGACTTAAAGGGTTTTTGCGATCGATCGTTAATCCCTCAGCCCCTGTTGCAATAGACAGCCCCCAACCCGCAGCCCTGGAGGAACAAACAAAGGAAAATGCCCAGCCCGCTGCTGTGAGTAAACCAGTCAGCGAGTATCAACCAAATGGCTTTTTGCCGATCGATATCCGCTTCAATCCCGAGACTTACTTTCAGAAGCACCCGAAAGTATCTGGTTATTACGACTCCGACTATCAAAATTTTAAATTGGTAGGCGAACAAACTGTAGCACTCAAAAATCTGATCGAATTTACCAAGGTTCGCAACATCAATCTCGTGTTTGTGAATATGCCTCTGACTGAAGATTATTTAGACCCGGTGCGGACAGGTTACGAACAAGAATTCCGGCAATATATGCAAGAATTAGCAGCCCAAAGCGGACTAATTTTCCTAGATAATAGTTTATTGTGGCCCCAGGCGCGGGAATCTTTTTCCGACCCCAGCCACCTCAACCGTTACGGTGCTGTTGCAGTGTCTAAGCGGTTGGCTCAAGATCCCATGATTCCCTGGCCGGCGAAACAATAGTTCTAATTTTTGAGTTTTGAGTTATTTTAGAAGTTAAATGCTCCCAACGTTGCGAGTGCGGCGCGACTATCTCAAAACTATTCTTTGCTGCGGCTAAATACTGAAAATGAAAAGATTGATATTTCCTGAAAATAGCAAAAATACACAGATAAAAAATCCTAGAAAAAATCTGCCTTTGATATTTTTTATATTATCTTTAGCATTTTTCTGTTTCAGTTTGTATAAAGGTTTCTGGTTACCTTTAGCTTTATCATCTGGGCCGCCCAGCAACGAACAAAGTAGCGAACAGCAAACTATGGCACCCTTTGAAGAGGTTGTCAAAGACGCGCAAAAGTTAGAGGGACTATTTACTCTTTACCGCAATCAAACAACTAATAAAGTTTATCTGGAAATTACACCGCAACAACTAGACAAAAAGTTCCTGTGCTTTGTGACATTGGCATCGGGTTTGGGGGAAGCGGGCATTTTGAGCGGAATGCCGATCGGCGATTTCTTATTTCAACTGCGGCGCGTCCAAAATAAGGTGCAGTTTGTGATACCAAATATAAATTTTCGCACAAGGCCGGGCGACCCGCAAGCAGGTTCGGTAGAACGGGGATTTAGCGAGTCGATTCTCTATTCTTTGCCGCTCAAAAGCATTCATTCGCAAAGACAAACTCTGCTGATCGATTTAGGCGATTTGCTGATGAGCCAAAAGCGAGATTTACCAGGGGTAAAAGCGATTTTGCCGATGATTTTGGGCGCTTCTTACTCAATCGATGAAGACAAGTCTTATTTTAAAGATGTTAAAGCGTTTCCGCTGAATGTGGAAATTGCTTCTATTTACGGTTTTTCTAGCGATAATGACAGTGAACTTAACTATTTACCTTCGATTCCTGACAGTCGGGCTTTTAACCTCCGCATTCACTACAGTTTCTCGGAAGTGCCGCTAAATAACGGCTACCGCCCCAGACTTGCGGACGAGCGAGTGGGCTATTTTCTTACAGCATATAAGGACTTTTCTGACAATAGCAGCCGGGAGCCTTTTGTGCGCTATATCAATCGCTGGCATTTGCAAAAGCAAATCCCGACAGCGCCGATGTCGCCTCCGGTGCAGCCGATCGTCTTTTGGATTGAAAATAATGTGCCTCGCGAATACCGAAACGCTATTCGCGAGGGCGTTTTGGAGTGGAACAAAGCTTTTGAAAAGGCAGGTTTTACCGAGGCAATTCAGGTCAAACAAATGCCGGACAATGCTAAATGGGACCCGGCTGACGTTCGCTACAATACTATTCGCTGGTCTAGTTCTTTTGAGCCTCAGTTTGCCGGCATCGGGCCGTCTCGCACTAACCCGCTGACGGGGGAAATTTTGGATGCTGACATTCTTTTGGATGCTAATGTGGTCCGGGAAATCAAACAGGGCTATCGGTCTTTGGTGGAACAAAATCGATCGCTATCTAAGAGTTTTCAAGGAGGAAACGGTTCTAATACTAATCCGTGTCAGTTCGGGATGTATTCTCGCTATTTGAAGGTGCTAGAAAATGGGGATTTAGGAAAAAGCAGCGGGGAAAATGGTCAAGGTGGAATTGCTGATGATTTGCCGAGTTTGGTAGAAAGATACCAAGAGCAACAGCGCTCCTCTTTATCGCGGTTGATGTCGAGTTCGGATATGTGTTTTGGGTTGGAATCGAGCCGACAGTTTGCGATCGGGGCAATGTCGATGGATCTGTTGGAAAATGCAGCGCCTAGCAGTGGGACGATTGACAATTATGTTAATGAATATATCCGATTTTTGACGGCGCACGAAGTCGGCCACACTCTCGGTTTGAGACACAATTTTCACGGGAGTACGATGCTGCAACCGGAGGATTTGAACAATACTCAGCTAACTCGCACGCAAGGTATGATTGCGTCGGTGATGGATTATGTGCCGGTTAATTTGGCACCGCAGGGAACTGTGCAGGGCGACTATTATCCAACGATTGTAGGGCCTTATGACGATTGGGCGATCGAGTACGGTTACAAGGTGATTGGCGGCGCAAATCCGAACAGCGACTTACCAGCGCTGCAACAAATTGCCAGCCGCGCTGCGGAACAGCAATTAGCTTACGCGCCGGATGAGGATTCTGTTGATATTCTCGATCCCGCTGCAAATACCTTTGATCTCAGCGCCAATATGCTGAGGTATTCGCAATGGCAATTGGATAATGCGAGGGCGATGTGGAAGCGTTTAGAAAAGCGAACTCCAGTTGGGGAAGACGGTTATAACGAACTGCGGGTGATGTTTGATTCGGTGTTCGGGTATTATCTTCAGCAGGTGATGAATGCGACTTTGTATGTGGGGGGACAGTCGTTTAATCGGATTCGCCCTGGAGATACTAATGCGAAGTTGCCGTTTGTGCCGATCGAACTTTCTCAGCAGCGAGAAGCTTTGGCAACATTAGAGAAGTACGTTTTTGCCCCGGATGCGTTTAGTTTTGCGCCGGAATTGCTCAACAAATTGGCGCCGTCGCGCTGGGAGCACTGGGGAAGTCCGGCTTTGGTGTTTCCTCTAGATTACCCGATCGGGGATCGAATTACTTTTTTGCAGCGGTTTGTGTTGCGAGTTTTGCTATCTCCGACGCGGCTGGCGAGGCTGCGGGATGCCGAGTTAAAATCGGCGCCGGAAACTGCTTTGAGGTTGCCGGAAGTGTTGGATACTGTGCAAAAGGATATCTGGAAAGAGGTTTTGCAGCCGGAAAAGAAGATGCAAATTTCAACTTTTCGGCGTTCTTTGCAGCGGGAACATTTGGGGCTTTTGATCGGAATGGTGCTGCGAAAAACGAGTGTTCCAGAGGATGCGCGAAGTTTGGCTTGGTACGAGTTGCGGCAGTTGCGGGAGGGTTTGAGCAAGAGTATTCGGAATTTGGATCGGAATGCGGATGCTTATACGCGGGCTCATTTGGAGGAAACGCGCGATCGGATTTCTAAGGTTTTGAATTCGCAAATTCAGTCGAATTAATTTGGGGGTTCAGAAACCGGGTTTTTGAGGAAGATATTTCGTTGCAGCCCGCAGATTTGCTCAAAAACCCGGTTTCTTAGAATCTCAGTCAACTTAAAATAATAGCGATCGCCATCAATGGACCAGACCTCCGGGATCTCTGACTTTAACCAAGGGGATGGTGGATTGCTATCGTAATCGATGAAATAATTGGCTCCCAATTGCTCGTACATTTCGTCAACTAACGATTGCAAGTCTAATAATTTGCAAAGACTAAACTTCTGTCATCGCAACGATTTGAGCGATGGTTAATACCAACTGAGGAAACGTTGGAGAAACAATAATGGCTTCTCCTTGATATCGCTGTGCCTGATATTCACCATCGATTAAGCGGTTGATGGTCACCGTAGGCTGTTTTGGAGAACCAATATACTGAACGCCTCCCAACCCTGCATAATCAACGATCCAATACTCCAAGATTCCTAAAGTTTCATACTCATTCAATTTGATGCGGTAATCATCCCGCCAATTCGTACTGACAACTTCGATCGCCAAGGGAGGTGGAATATAGGCAGCAGCAGAGGCAGAACTTTGACGCATTCTGACCCATTCTTCCTTGGCAAACACCACAATGTCGGCTTTACGACTCGATTCACTTTCGCCCGGGGGTGCGTTCAATCTGACTTGTTTACTTTGTCGAGGAACGTAGGGAAGGTTCAAGGATTGGCAATGATCTACCAAGAGACGACATAAACCATCGACGACATCCTCATGTTTGGCTGTGGGTTCACTCAGGGGCATGGCAACTCCATTGACTAGCTCGAATGACCTACCTGAGTCGTCATCCCAGTTGAGAAATTCCTCGAAGGAAAGGGTTTTTTGGGCGATGGCAACCATTGATATTAACCTTTTGCGTAGGTTGGCTCTCTGTTGTCTGTTTCTAGCTTAACGTGAGATAGATCGCTGCTCTTGTAGGGTGCGTTAACGAAGTATACCGTAAACTTTGACACCTCTTCTCGGTTTTACTGCCCGCGTCCTGGTTTGCAATCTACAAAACCTCATGCTTCTGTGTCGAGTAAACTGGCGATCGAAATGGCGATCGCCGCTGCGATCGGATATTCAATTACGAATCATTGTGAGGTGGATGTAGAGCGATAGAATGCAGGACTCCTCGAAGATTGACTACTCCTTCTCGGTTGAGTTGCAGCCGATCGATGGTAGCGCGTCCAGTTGGTGTTAAACCCAACATTTGAGTCGAATCGGTGCTCCAAGTAAAGTGTTCGCTCCAGTTATCCTGTCGAGGATGATAAAGTGGGACAGAGCCACCTGTAACGGGGTCGATCGCCTCACTATGACTGTATTTGAAATTGTTGCACCCTTGACAAGCGATCGCCAGATTATCCAAGTCACTGGTGCCACCTTTGGAGCGAGGGATAATGTGTTCAATGGAGAAGGGGTCTGGAGAGAATTTAGCTTGACTGAGACAATACTCGCAGCAACCATTGGCGCGTTGTTTAATGAATTGTCGCTGCTGCTGTGTGAGGCGGGATTCAGGCATAATCAACGATCTCGGGATGAGGATTGATGCCGAGGGTTTGCATGAGCTCCGTCAGAGGTTGGTTGCGGAAGGTTGCGAGTTGAATTAAGGCTTGAATGCGGGCAACATTGAGTTGTTCAAGGCGATCGCTCATTTGGATCAGTTGCTCGTGTTCTTCGGGTGTCAGGGTTTCGGCATGACGCTTGGCGATGAGGGTATGGTATTCTTCCCAGGTTTGTGCACTAAAGCCGATGTTAATTTGTTGCAGCAAGTCGGCTTCTGTAGGTTGGGTGGTTGGAAGTCTAGGCTGGAGGCGTTCTTGCAGGGTGTTGAGAATGTAGCGATCGGGTTCAACGCCCTGTCGAGATGCTTCAGTGCGGATCTGGTGTTCGAGTTCGGGAGAGAGGTTGAGGGTGATGGTGGTCATGGTTATCTTGGCAGCAACATCTATTCATCATTTTAGCGATCGGGCTTTCACCTTATCTCGAACTTCATCGCCTGGGACTTCTTGATTTTACTGCCCGCGTCCTGGTTTGCAATCTACGAAACCTAATGCTTCTGTGTCGAGAAAACTGGCGATCGAAATGGCGATCGCAGCTTCGATCGGATATTCAATTTCCGCAGCACGCGCGATCGGAGCCGCTTGAATTCGTTCTGGCAAGCGTCTCAAGATGACTTCGGCATCAGCAGGAGAAAGTTGTTCTTGAAGTTTGGCTTGCATGGCATTCACCTTTCATTAATAGGCGAAATAGAGGTGTCTCCTCGGCGATCGTACAAACTCTGATAATCTTGCCAGGTTGCAGGTAAGCGCACTAGAGAACCGGCAGGCAATTGAATTTTTTCGGGTGAGACGAGGGCAAACATAGTCTAAGCTTCCTGTTGCAGCCATTGATTTTAATGATAACAAGACTGGTGTGGGCGATCGCTCCTGGTTTTTAGTCGAAATTGGCGCTACAATAATAAATTCATCTGCCATATGACTTGGGCGAAGGTAGCTAGATGGTTAGCTGGATTCTAGAAGATGGTGTATTTGGCTGCTCTATGACTCCACTTGCAACGGAGATTCGCAAGCAAGGACACAATGTTAAGATTGTTGACTATACCAGAGGCATAACAGACTATCAACGCTTCTTTCCCCAAACAGAGTGTGTCATCTTCTATGGGTCACTCTATATAGCTGAACAGATTCTCAGTTGGGATTTGTCTTGGACACCAGGAATTATCGGGACTATTGAACATTATCATTGCACAGCCTATTATCCTCATCTTAAACGTTGGCTGTTGAATGCAGGGGGTTATATTTTGCCATTATCAGAGTTGTCTTCCTCTGTGGTTGAAAAGCCTAAATTACTTTTCAATCTTGAGGAGAGTAAACGTTTGTTTATCCGTCCCAACAGTCCACTTAAACCTTTTGCAGGTAGTCTGTATTCTCCTAGAGAAGTGACGGACTTAGACAGTTTTATGAAACGCCATTACCTCGAAGACCCGAACATTTTGGTGGTGGTTGCACCGGAACAGTCCATTGAAGCAGAATGGAGAGTGATTATTGCCCAAGGGCAAATCTTGTGTGCTTCTCAATATCGGCAGATTGAGAAACCTTACTATCAATCCGGAATGCCTGAGATTGTGCGACAAGTAGCCGAAGCGGTGGCGCAACAACAATGGCAGCCTGACCCAATTTGGGTTCTAGATCTCTGTTGTTCTGGTAATTTGGCTTACGTTCTAGAGATTAATTTTCTATCGTGTTCAGCCTTGTATCAGTGTGATTTGAGCTTAGTTGTGAGAGAAGCATCAGAGGCGGCATGGAAGCGGTGGGTCCAGAAGCAGCAAGGGATATAATATTTTGCACCTTGCGATCGAACGTCAAAATTACCCGTTGCTCAATCGATCGAAACTCACACCGCGATATAATTCCTCGATCGCCACTTCCAGCTCAATACTCTCTAACGGGACTTAAACATAAAATACGATAAAAATAGGTTATAATGCTTACATAGCAAGCATATAACGTTAAAAAATGACCC